>SUXT01000021.1 GCA_015060835.1 Bacteroidales bacterium | reverse complement strand
AGCTCGGCACTCCTTCTATATAACAAAATGCTAAACCGCTGTGCTATAGAGTTTTTCGTTAAGCATATTCAATGTTCTTTTTTGTTATTTTCTATTCATTTTGAGGCGCGGCAATTCGGTACTTTGGGGAACTAAAGTTCCCGTCGTCGCAAACATTGCTTATTACGCAATGTCCCTCTTCAAAGAGGGAGAATATAAACAAATGATTTTCGGCTATTTACATTCCTCCTCTTGAAGAGGACATTGCGTAATAAGCAATGTCCCTCTTCAAGAGCTAATCTTTGGACACATTTATTTTAAATCGATATTTGCTATATTTCTAAATATCAACAAAATAGCTTACTAAAAAAGTTCCTGCCCTTAAAGGGGAGGTGGATTCAAAAACGACAGTTTTTGAAGACGGAGGGGTTTTCCTCGCGTAGCAAGGTTTATTGTAGTACGATAGGTTTAGAACCCCCTCCGAACTTTTTTCTTGGAAAAAAGTTCTCGTCCCCCTTCAAGAGGGACAGCTCTTTAAGTTTCTTTTGTCGCATCCTAAAATTTGTTTACACTATTTTAAGTATTTTCTTTCTATATCTTCTGTTGGGCATGCCCGACAGAAGATATAGAATTTTTTAGGAATTTACATTCCTCCTCTTGAAGAGGACATTGCGTAATAAGCAATGTTTGCGACGACGAAAGCTTTAGCTTTCCAAAGGAGTGCCGAGCTTGCGAGGTCATTCAAAAAACACAGTTTTTGAAGACGGAGGAGTTCAAAACATAATCAGAATAAAAATTTACCGGACACCAATATTTGAAAAATACATTCCTTTAAAAAAGTTTCCCCATCCTTAGAACTTGTGTTCTTTAGGATGGGGAGAAGCTATAATATTTCAGCAAAGAATATTATTTTCCGTATGTAGCAGGAACGAATGATGCATCAAGCAAATAGTCGATGCTGACCTTTGCGCCATCCATTGTAGTACCTTTGCAACCTTCGATCTCAACGATAATATCTTTCACACCGGCTTTCTCAGCATTCTTGAAGATAGCGTCGAAGCCTACCATACCGCTCTGGCCTACTTCGCGGTGGTCCTTGATGTGGAGCATGGTGAAGCGACCGGGATATTTCTCGAAGAACTCAACGGGTGATTTTTTACCCATCACTGTCCAATAGACATCGAGCTCATAGAATACGTTTTCGGGAGCTGTGTTCTCTATCATGTATTCGAGCATCACGCGATCCTCTACGTTTACCATTTCGTGTGAGTGGTTGTGGTAGCCGTATTTGATACCGGCAGCATTACACATTTTACCAATCTCGTTGAAGTAGTCGCAGATGGTTTTCAACTCTGCCAATGTGCCGGGACGGTTCTGCCAGGGATTGACAATATACTTCATGCCTGCGGCTTTGTGGTCGGCGATTGCCTGCTTCCACCATTTGAGACCTTCGGTGAAGTCGCCAGCTGCAAGCTCCTCGGCTGTGAGGTTTCTGTTGCAGTGTGATGATATGGGAGTGAGACCATATTTCTCTGCTATCGCCTTGAACTCTTCGGGTGTCTTGCCGTAGAACTTACCGCTGCTATAGTTGGCTGCCTCAAAACTTGTGTATCCCATCTCGGCGAGTCCTTTGAAAATTGAGTCGAGCTGATAGCCTGCTCTATGGATGGTGTCGCGGATGGAGTAAAGCTGTATACCTATCTCTTTTTTGGGTGCGCAGCACTTATCTGTTGTGCACGATGTGAAAACAGCGCCTGTGAGCAACAGTGCGCACATAATTTTGCGTATCATAATAATCATTTATATGCATAGTTCGTTGGCAAGCATACGCGCTTGCCAACGAACTATTTAGTTTTAACATTCTGTATTATTCAAGAACCTTAACCTTGATGTTGCGGAACCATACATCGTCGCCATGATCCTGGAAACCGATGTAACCTTCGCGTGCCTCGCCACCGCAGTTGTTGAGAAGTGCGAATGCATCGGGCCATCTCTCCTCAGAGAATTTTGATGCCTGCAACATTTCTGTCCACTGGGGAGTCCACAAGTGATACTCAAGAACAACCTCGTCGTTCTGATAGTGAACAACTGTGCCTTTGTAAACCATAATCTTCACCTTGTTCCACTCGCCTGCGGGTTTTGAGTTCTGGGGCTTAGCAGGAATCATGTCGTAGAGTGATGAAGACTGACGGTTACCGTCCTTACCCAACTTTGCATCGGGGTGATTCTCGTTATCGAGTACCTGGCACTCAGGAGCTGAGATGTAGATGGGCTTGCCGGGAATCTCCTGTGCAAGATAGAAGATACCTGAGTTACCGCCCTTAGAAATCTTCCACTCGAGTTCGAGCTCGAAGTTTTTGAACTTCTGTGCTGCAAAGATGATGTCGCCACCCTCGCCTGTCTGTGCCTCGCCGCCGCCTGAACCTGAGAACTTCAAGCAACCGTCTTCGATTGTCCAACGTGAGGGAACGTGATCTTTGCCATAACCTCTCCAACCGTCGAGGCTTGTACCGTCGAAAAGAACTATTGTGTTTGCATCGTCAGCCTTCTGTGAACCGCCGCATGATGCGATGAGTGCGCATACAATGGCGCACGCTACTGTTTTGAAGATTTTTTTCATTGTGCTGTATAAGAAGCTTTTTAATTTTTATTAAAAAATATGTCTTACTTTGCGAAGCTGCTTTCGGCTTCTTTGAGTCTATTATCGGCATCTTTCCTTTCTTATTTTTTGGGAATAGTCCACTATTCCCTGCAAAATAAAAAAAGGAAATCTACTCAATAATAGCTCTCAAATAATTCCGAAATAAAATTTAAACAGCTTCTAAATCTATGCACTCTTCTGCCCGCAGGCAGAAGAGTGCTGTTAATGTTTTTCTTTAAATTAGAACTTGGGCATTTCGGGCAACTTCCAACCGTCGCGGTAGGTGTGCTTGATGAGCTCCTGAGCAAATTCGTTTGCATTGACGGGCTCTGTCCATGTCTTGTTGAATGTGGGGTGACCGTCCTTGATGCTGAAACCGTCCTTGATGATTGAGCGGATTGTTGCATCGCTGGGGATATTGGTGAAGCGCATGTTTTCGCCGTCCCACTCCAATACGCGGTTGAGAGACTGCAAACGTACTGCGAGTACACCCATTACTACCATTTCGTTGAAAGGACCTGCCTCGCTGAAGTCTGATGCAGACATTGTGCGGTTTTCGGGGTTCTCCTTACAAGCGCGGATCCAGTCCTGACCGTGTGAGAGTGTAATCTCGCGGTGGAGCTTGGGTGCATTGGGCACGCGACCTGATACCAAGTAGGGGTTACGTCCGTAGCAACCGCAGATAAGTGTATCCTTTGTACCGTAGAAGATTGCTGCACCACCTGCATCATTGAGGTTCTTGCCTGCGGGAAGACCTGCGGGACGCTCAGGGAGGAGACCGCCATCGTACCAATATACATCAACCTCGGGCATTGCTAACTTAGGCATGTTGTCGCGCTGGGGGAATGTGTAGTGTACGAACTGTGCGTTGGGAGCAGACTCGTTGAGCAACATTGTTGAGCTACCCTCTACCTTTGTGGGATACTTGAGTTTCAAGCTCTTGAATACAGGGTGAAGGATGTGGCAAGCCATATCACCGAGTGCACCTGTACCGAAGTCCCACCATCCGCGCCAGTTCCAGGGCGAGTAGATTGAGTTGTAGGGGCGGTATTTTGCCGGACCGATGAAGAGATCCCAATCCAATGTCTTGGGCACTTTGTCTACCTTTTCGGGACGTTCAAGACCCTGGGGCCAGATGGGACGGTCGGTGAATGTATCAACGCGTGTGATGTCGCCGATTTCGCCGTTCCAAATCCAGTCGCACACCTTGCGTACACCCTCGTGTGATGCACCCTGGTTACCCATCTGTGTAGCAACTTTGTACTTCTTTGCAAGGTTGGTGAGAAGACGAGACTCGTATACTGTGTGAGTAAGAGGTTTCTCTACATATACGTGCTTGCCTGCCTGAATAGCCTCTGCTGCGATGATTGCGTGAGTGTGGTCGGCTGTAGCCACCATTACGGCATCTGCATCCTTGAACATCTCATCGTACATCTTGCGATAGTCCTTATATCTCTTTGCGTTGGGGTAACGGTCGAATACGTGCTTTGCGTATTTCCAGTCTACGTCGCAAAGACCGATGATGTTCTCTGACTCAAGGTCGCGAAGAACAGAAGAACCGCGTCCGCCGATACCGACACCTAAAATATTGAGTTTATCACTGGGAGCTGTATGTCCGAAATCTTTACCCAATACGGTATTAGGCACTACTGCAAGACCGATAGCCGCAGCCGCGCCGCTTTGAAGGAACTTCCTTCTTGACATTTCGTTTGACATAGTAAATTTGTTTTGGGGTTTGTAATATTGTTATGATTATTATTTCTTGTTGTCGTCCTTGTCGCAATTCTCGATGTCGTCTTCAATGTCTTTCATACCCTTCTTGAAGCTCTTCACACCTTTACCGAGACCCTGCATGAGTTCGGGTATCTTCTTGCCACCGAAAAGCAAAAGTATTATTATGGCGATGATAATGATTTCTGTACCGCCAATGTTTCCCAAAAATAGTAAGTTATTCATTATTATTTATATATTATTTGATTTGTTTCTCTGCACAATACTGCATTATATTCACAGTGTGCTAAGTTACTGATTATTTTTTTAAATACAAAAAAAATACAGCACGTATGAAAATATTTTTTTATTTTTTTCGCCGCAGCCATCATACGGGCATTGTATCCCTTAATAGACATGTATGCTCGCGCCTTTTGCCGACGGCAGGAAGTTTATTCCCCACCAGCACATCTGCAACAATATGAACGAAAAGACAAGAAGTGCAAAGAGAGTGTTTGCATCGCGGTTGGCGGGACGCAAATGAAGATAGAGCAGGTAGCTGAGCCATGTGGCAAATGCCCATGTCTCTTTGGGATCCCATGTCCAATAATCACCCCATGCCTCTTTTGCCCACAGGGCACCCATTGTCATTCCGAGTGTAAGGAACACCCAGCCTACGCGCACAAGACCGTCGCAGACTGCAAGCTCATTGTCGGAGACTTCGGAGGGAGTTTTACGCATCCACAGATAGATTGCAAAGATGGTTGCTGCTCCCATCATAGCGTACGAGAACATATACACTATCACATGGGGGACGAACCACGGACTTTGCAGGGCAGGCATCAGTGTAGTGCTGTGAATTTCGGGCTTCAGTATATTGACGCAGATAAAAACCGTTGCCATCAGTGTGCTGAACGCGGGCATCCAGCTGTATCTGTATCTTGCATATAGCGCCGTGCCTATCACTGACAGGAAGAACGTGTACCACAGACGGGTTTCGCCCATTGTTCTGAGCGGCGGACGACCAAGTGTACTCCACATCACTACGATGAAGGACAAAAAGAGCAATGAACCTCCAACAGAGAGGGCTATTGCCGTCTTACGTTTATGACGGAATGCTGCGATGGTTCCTGCCACCCAACATATTACCGAGGCTGCCGCATAATAGATAAAGGTATCCCAGCTGTTCATTTTTCATCCTCCTTTCTTTTCAGTCTGCTGCCGAAGATAAAAATCACAACTCCGACTGCCATTGCTATCCACATTGCAGTTTCCACTATCGGATACCAGCCATCCTTGACACATTCGAGCACTGTTATCGTACTCCACTTTCCGCGCGTGCGGTCATAGGCCGACTGATAGATTTTCCACGAGCCAACGGTTGCCGGATGATTGACAGATATCTCATAATCACTTTTTTCCCCTTCAGTTTCAATCTCCACACGGGAAAGATACTTCTTCGCCTCTCTCTGCGGCATCACAAGCATTGCGCTGTCGGGCAGAGTGATGGTACTTGCGGGGAATACATGGCTGCCGCAACTCACCCACCCCTCGACCGCACGAGCGCCGTCGGTGGCTTTGATGTACGCGGCTGTGGTTGCACCCACATGCTTCATAGGCCGATAGAGGGAGTCGCCGGGCATTCTGCCGGCCGAATCGATATACTCGATGCACTCTATCTGCCATGAGCCTATACTGCCCTTTCGCGTTTCTGTGTCTATTGCCACATAATCTTTTGAGAGACTCCCGCCGGAATATATGTAGACATGAGGCGGATATTCATCCATCGAAAACTCCTTCAGCCTCATAGTAAACGGCAGATGAAACACCTTGCCATCTTTAGCGACTGCTCTGTCGGTAGGTTCACCCTGCACGGCGGTAACCGTAACACGCATCTTGTCGCCGCTGCCGAAAATGGATGCTGCCAATATCAGGAAGAATGACAGATGCACGATGGTTATCGGCAGACGGCTCTTACGGAAAAGACGTATCTCCTCGATGGCCCTGAGCCCTAATATTGTCATGAGGTTGAAGAGGAAGAGGATAAATATCCACGAGCTTTTCATCTGCGTGAATCCCAAAAGGCCGAACAGCCCGTCGGGCATACCATCCTGCCTTATTGTTCCGAAAAGCAACGTCAGCAGAAGCATCGAAACAAGCGAGCATATATATTCCCTACGATTGTATAGCGACTGCACCCACTGCCACTTTTCCCTGTTAGATGAGAGGATAATCAGCAGATAAAGGTAGTTGACAGCCGCAATCACTCCCCACGGGTAGGCAAGGAGGGTTGCATCGGCCGGTCCTGCAAAAAACTGCAACGCTGCACCTGCCAACAATAGGCAGATGCAGCGTATGATTGTCTGTTTATATTGCTTGAGCATATTCCTTATGCCTGTTCCCACTGTGCACGCATAAGTTCAACAGCAGCCTTTACAGTCTGGTTTCTGTCGCCCTTTGTGCCGCACTCGAAACTTACGTAGTAGGGATACTCCAACTCTTTGAGTGCACGGAATCCGCTTACATAATTATCAACTTCGCCATCCTCGCCGGGCATAATGCGTCTGCCACGGCTGGCAATGTGTACATGCTGCAGATAATCCTTGCCTGCTGCCATGAGCGCTGCATAGTCGGATGTCTCCTCCTGCATGTGCCAGAAGTCGCCCATGCACTTAACACCTGCGCTCTTTGAGTCGCGGCAGATGGCTGCTGCATCAGCAACCTGACGCAGATAGTGTGCCTCTCTGCGATTAAGGGGTTCGAGAATAACTGTCGTATTGTGCTTCAATGCATACTCGCCAAGCTCGTGCAACTGCTCGCAAAGATATTGACGTGTCTCAAGTGTATGAGGCTTGCAGGGATTCTGATGATTGAATGCAGGCACCATGATTACACCTGTCGAGCCCAATTCTCCTGCAGCCGCAACAATGTCGCGCATGGTTGAATCGAACTGCGCCTTTACGTTCTCGTCCTCTGCAAGGATAAAGCCTGAAAAGCCTGCGCAAATTGCAGATACTTTGATGTTTCTGCCTGAGAGGGCCTGCTGTATCTCGCCTACTCTGCTTGCAAGGTTTCCGCCCCAAGGCTCAAAACCTACAATGCCCATGCTCTCCATGTAGTCAAGTTTCTCGCCAAGGTTGGCACCGGGAGCGATTCCCTCCTGAAAGGAGATGCGTAACTCTGTTGCGGGCTTTTTCTCCGCAGCACCTGCGCATGATGTAAAGAGCGATGCTCCTGAGGCGGTTACTGCAACTGATGCCGCACCGCATATTGAACCTGTAAGGAATTGTCTTCTATTCATAATAATTATGTATGGACGGTAATTACTTCTGTTCCTGACCGGGTTTCTCCAACTGGAAGAGCGGTGCGCTCATATCCATAGGACCGACCTCGAGCTTTTCGGGCAAGTAGTCGAGTTCCGATTTTGAAGCCTCGTCCCATGTAACGGTTTTGCCTTTGTAAGCCGACTCACGACCCATAACTGCAGCCAGACACGCAACCGCACAATCTGTTGCATCCTCGTAGGCTGTACCCTTACGGATGTTGTTAATCCAATTTACATGCTCAAGAACATAGGGGTTGTGCTGTTTGAATTCAGCCTCAGCCGCTGCCTGGTCGTACTTCCAGATAACATTGCCTTTCAAGTCTTTAATCTCGTTGGTACCGCTATACCATGTTCCTTTTGTACCCTGGATAAATTCGGCTACCTTGTTACTGCAACCGTCTATCTGACGACACATACTGTGAAGGTGAACACCATTCTCCATTTCGAAATCAATGCTGAAGTTATCATACTGGTCGCCTGTGATACGACGATGACGGCTTCCGAATCCTGTCGCTTTAGCTACCTTGTAGCCCGACATCCATAGGAATACGTCAATATTGTGTACGTGCTGTTCCACGATGTGGTCACCTGAAAGCCACTTCCAGTTTACCCAGTCGCGAATCATCCACTCCATGTCGCTCCATCCCTGCTCGCGGTTTCTATACCAGAGCATATTCTGATTCCAATATACGTTTCCACCTGTAATTTCACCAATATATCCGGCCTGAATCATCTTGTTTGCCTCGATATATGAACGCTGGTGACGGCGCTGGATACCTGTTACAACACTGAGGTTCTTTGCCTTAGCCTGCTTTGCAGCCGCCATTACAATGCGGTATCCCTTAGGGTCGACAGCAATGGGTTTCTCCATGAATGAGTGTTTGCCTTTCTGCACTGCATACTGGAAATGCAAAGGACGGAACACAGGAGGTGTAGTCAATACAACACAGTCCACTCCTGAGTCGATTACATTTTTATACGCATCGAATCCCAGGAAACAGTTCTCTTCGGGAATATCGATGTTGTACTGCGCCTTTGCCATGTTGCGCAGGTTCTGCATACGATCGGGGAAAACATCACAGATTGCGTGAATCTTGATGCCGTTGGCAGCCTCCATCAACTGCTGCACACATCCGCAACCGCGGCCGCCGCAACCTACTATACCTACTTTAAGTTCCTTGCCGTCGATGGCTTTGTCGGGAAGTTCGGGAACATAAAATTCACCGGGTTGCTTCAAAGGAACCATTTTGTTTTCTTCGCTGCATGCTGCAAGAAGAGAAGATGCACCAATGACGCTTCCAACGCCAAGCACTGAAGATGCCTTCAAAAAGCCTCTTCTGTCCATTTTTTCATTATCCATAGTACAATTGATATGTTTGTAGTTAGTTTATCGTATTTACCTTATTTATTTAACACCTTCGGGCACTTCACATACCACGCGGAAACCTATGCCGCGAATATCAGAGTACCACCAGATGCTCTTGGGGTTCTGCGGGTCGGTCTTCAACCAATCGTCGTGATGTGTGCGTCCACGTGCTGCACTGCGCAGGTCGGCAGCATCGCTTGCGTATGTACCACCTCTCACAACAAACTCCTCACCGCTGTCAGGTCCTTTGGGATCCTTGTCGCCGTCACTCAGGAGGCTGTATGCATTCTCCGCGTATCTGTCAGAGCAGTATTCCATTACGTTACCGAGCATATTCTTCAAGCCGAAGGGGTTGGCAAGCACTTTAGCAGGCTCCTGCGAGCGGTTCTTACTGTTGTTGGCATAGATTACATAGCTGTTGATTTTCGTTGTATCAGCACCGAACATTTCGTTCCAGAAACCGCTATTGGTGTAATCCTTGGGGCTACCCTCAAAGAAGTAGGGAGTTGTTGTTCCACCACGGACTGCATATTCCCATTCGGCCTCAGTGGGCAGACGATACTTCTTGCCGGTCTTCAGCGAAAGCCACTGACAGAAGGTTTCGGCAGCATAGTGTGTCATTGTAATTGCAGGACGCTCGCCCATACCCCAGCCCTGGTCGGGTGAGCCGAAAGGAGCTGTAGGACCGCTGACAGCATCGACATCGGGGCGTGAGTTGTTTTCATAGACTACAGCAGGCGGTGTACGTCCCTCAGACATTGTCTCGCCATAGAATGCCCAATATTGATCCCATGTAACCTCCATTTCACCCATAAAGAATGAAGAGACTTCAATATTGCGCTGAGGTGCCTCGTCGCTCTTGTGGAAAGGTTCAGATTCGGGCGAACCGATTGTGAATGAACCTCCGGGGATTGCTATCATGCTGATTGCAGCCGATGTTCCGGGCACAGTCTCCACGAAATTCTCAAACGCAGTAACCTCTGTTGCCGAGGGGTAAATCTCGCCGCTGACTTTGGGGGCTTCGGTCATAGCCGCATGCGAATAGTTGGGGTTGTAGTGTCCGGCATCGAGGTGGCAACTGATACACTGCAAGCCCAATTTTTCCTCGTTGTCATCGTAGTAGAGGTGAGCTGTTACACCGTCATCACTTATACCTTCGGGGTATATGTTAACGTGACAGGCCTTGCACGACTCATTGTAGACAATTTTCTGTGCGTATTCGAGTTCACCCTTGCTATCCCAGTCAATATCCTCTTTGTTTTTGGTTATATACGACCATACATCCTTTACACCTGTCGCAATCTTGGCTTTTGTGTACTCAACAGTCCCCTTCGGAGGAAGGTGGCAGGCTGCACAGTCGGTTTTCACACCGCTCTTGCTGTTGTGGTGAATAGACTGTTTCCAGCTCATATCCGAGTCGGTGTGATAGTGGCATGACATACAAGAGTCATTTGTCGAGCTCTTGTCCCACATGAAATTAAACACAATGACGAGAGAGAAAAGAAGCACGATTCCCCCTAATACCGCCAAAAAGATTAGCTTCTTTTTGCTGCCTGCTTTTGACATAGTTACTTTGATTGTTTTACCGGTTCTGTTGCTACCATTTTCATAGCAACAAGCAAAGGTAATGATTATATTTTAAAATAAAGAACATACGGCTCAATTTTTCTCCATCAATCTGAAATTTCACAAATTTTGCAGTCAACCCGACATTTTAACTTTTAATTTGTAAGATTATCTTAAAAAAAGCATTACATTTGCTTGGTTAATGACAATTGTAAAAAATTATTATTAGAAAATAACAAACATCTAAATATCATACTACATGAAAAATCTTTTTAAACATCTCTTCATTGCAATGATGGCATTCTCGGCCACCACACTGCACGCACAGCAAGAGATTACGGTTGCGCTTGGCGACACCCTGACCCTCACATCCACCAACGAGGGCATCAAGTACGCCTGGTCACTTTCGACCGACGGCAGGACATTCTACACCATCCCTAACGAAACGGGGAGAACTCTAAAGACACGCATCTTCGGCGAGAACTACTATCGCGTAAGATGGACAAACGAAGCAAACAAGTCCACTTACGCCGACACAGTAAAAGTGGTACTTCCCTCTTTCAGTTATGCACTGAAGAACTATGATGTTACAGCCGGTCAAGGATACGTCGAAGAAAACGGTAAATCCGGCAGCGGCATCTCAATTCCCTTCCAGAAGACAGTCGAAGGCAACGGCAACAAACTCGGCGTTACCGAAAAACTGACAAACTGGTCAAACGCCAAAGCTCATGCGGCATACTTCATCAACACACCTTCCGGCGTTGTAAATCTGAGAATGAACGTAACATTCCGCAAGAATTGTATGGCACAGTTCCGCATGCGCATTTACGACACTGACACACCCGACTCGCTCATTGCCGAGAATGTAGTCAGCTTCAACGGTACAGGCGAACCTCAGGAGATTCCCATGATAAGATTCAACTTAGGAAAATCGGGATACCACAAATACGACCTTGAATGTGTACGCGGAAACACCAACATAATAAGCATCAACAAGTGGACATTCGACCTTGAAAAGAAGGTGGAGCCCTTCTCTCCCACCATCATGATGTCTCCCTCTATCCACATCTTCGGTTATTCAAGCACCAACCCCAAAGTGCCCAGCGGCGATGCGTATGATTGGGCATACCTCGAAGTAAAAACCCCCGGTGGCGACAAGGTTGTAAACGCAAACTATGTGATGTCGCTCGGAGTACTTGCCGGCTACATGGGTATTCAGGTAGGTGAAGGAGGTGCACACCGCACAGTGCTCTTCTCTCAGTGGGATTCAGGCGATACGGACAGCGACCCCAATCTTCCCGACCACCTGCGTTCTACAGCAGTTGATACAGGAGACGGTGTTATTGCACAGCGTTTCGGCGGCGAAGGAACAGGTGTTCAGTCATTCCGCAACAACGGTGCATTCTGGCACTTTGATAAGTATGTACAATTCATCACACACTGCCGCAACGAACTTGCGACATACGAAACCTTTGAAAACGGCAAACCTGTAACCAAACAGCAACGCAACATGCTTATATCAGCATGGTGGAACGCTCAGGACGAAAAAGGCTGGCAATATATATCCACCCTGCGTGTAGCCAACAGAAATTCGTTCATCGATTCATGGTACTCATTTGTTGAGTGCTTTGTAAACTACAACGGCCAGGAAAAACGCACCGGCTACTTCAGAAACGGATACGCCAAAGCAAGAAGCGGCAACAAAAAGTGGTACCACATGAACAAGGCCACCTTCGGACACAACAACGGTGGAACACACATGGGCGCACGCAACGACATTTGGCAGGACGTTGACCCTGAGGACAAATTTGCATGGGTGATGACAACAGGCGGATTCACAAATAAGGCCCACATAGGAAAATGCCAAGTCCCTCTACGTTCAACCAACACACCTGTAGACACAATCGACCTGGATCTTTTGTTGGCACGCGAAGAGCAAGCCTTTGAGACTGAACGTCGTCGCCTCGACTCACTCAACGCAATAAAGAAAGCTTCATACGACAAGAGCAATTGGGAGCTTATTTCATTCAGCAGCGAAGAGAAGACAGGCGAACAGACCAACGGACGTGCCGCACAGATTATCGACGGCGACAACAAGACCTACTGGCACTCTGAATGGAAAGCAAAAGAGGCTAAAGTCCCCCACTCTTTCGTAATAGACATGAAAGATGCTATCGACATCAACGCATTCTACTTCGCGATGAGCGGCGGCGAAGCACGCTTCCAGAAAGAGATAACCATCGAAGGCAGTCTCGACAACGAGAACTGGACAAAAATCTACGAAAACAACGATTGTCCCAAGCCCAAGACCGGTTACAGTACAGGAGAATATCTGCTCACAATGGATTCAACTGCAACAGCACGCTACCTGAAGCTTACTATTAATAAGGTACACACCGGAGTGAACTATGCACGCATCAACGAGTTCTCGGTTCTGAAGTTGGAGACACCCACATCAATCGACAACATCGAAGAAAACAGCAAAGTACGCTTCTACACCAAAGGTTCAAGCATCTGTATTGATGCCCCCTGCGACATGCAGAGCGCAAAAGTATCAGTTTACTCTACTGCCGGCAACAAGGTAACCGAGTGCACAGTAGACAATGTAAACACAAACGATGTAATCAGTGTTCACTCATTCAGCATCACTCCAGGCATCTACACAGTGTTGCTCGAAAACGCTGAAGGCAAGAGATACACAGGCAAGGTTGCAATAAAATAAGATGACCTAATGCGACATACAGCAAAAGACCGCCCGTCGGGCGGTCTTTTGCTGTATATTTATTTATATCTGTGTCCGGTAAACGTATTTAAGTCGTTTAAAATTCAAGATCCTCGTCCCTTCGCGTTTGTAACGCGAAAGATAGAGTATAAGCATCTGTGATGCGCTAAAATAAAACCTATTATGAATCTATGTACTTCTTTCTTCGTTTATATAGGTTCAATTGGATTATATAAGCGCATTGTAAATGCTGATACTCAAAGCATCCGCATTGCAAATGCGGATGGACAGGGTTCCTGCCCTTAAAGGGGAGGTGGATTCAAAAACGACAGTTTTTGAAGACGGAGGGGTTTTCCTCGCGTAGTATGGTTTATTGTAGTACGATGGGTTAAGAACCCCCTCCGAACTTTTTTCTCGGAAAAAAGTTCTCGTCCCCCTTTAAGAGGGACAGCTTTTTAAGTTTCTTATTTTGAAGAGATTAGCAAAATATAAAAACTGAAAGATGTGTCTGTCCCTTCGCGTTTGTAACGCGAAGGATTGAGTATAAGCATCTGCGATGCGCTCAAAATAAAACTTATTATGAATTGAATCTGAGTCTTTTCCAGTTTTTCCTTTGCTTATGAAAGTTCAATAGAAATTCTAAATTTAAGCGCATTTTAAATGCTTATACTCGTAACATGGATGGACAAGGAAGTGTAAAAAGAGAAGTTCTGCATTTCCTTTTCACTTATATGAAATTTAAAAAAAATCTATTACCCACTTCAAGCCCAATAAATTTTAATACATTTTTGTATTTTTTTTAAAAAAAATCTAATATTATTATACATCTACTAATAATTGTATTATTTTTGCGGGCATATGGGACATATATTCTATCCCAAAGTCCTTTTTCGCAAGGAACTACTTTAAACAAGCAAATAAATTACAAAAAACATAAACAAACATGAAAACCAACAAGTTTCTTTTACTTGGAGCGTTGTCCTTAATATGTTCATGCGTCAACAACAAGTACGACTTGAACCTGGATATCTCCAAAGATGTGAAAATCGAGGGAAATAAGGTTACATTGCCTTTCGGCAGCCTGAAACTCGTTACCCTCGACTCATTGATTGATGTAGACGACATCGATGTGCTCGAAAAAAACGCGGATGGCGCATACAGCATTACTAAGGGGGACTCAATCTCTACCATTACTGAAACAGTCGATCCCATTGAAATTTCCGTAGACGGACAGAAAGAGACCGTAGATATTGAGTTTACAGATGCCGAAATTGATGAAGTAGAGATTAAGGCTACAGATGTAGACCCTGCTACATTCAGTGTCCCCACAATTTCATTCGAAGAACTCAACAATAGTCTTCCCAACCTGACAGCAGACGCAAGCCAAAAAGTTGAGAGCGACGGCCTCAAAGAGAAACTTGAACTTTTGGCAGGTTTGGGCGGTTCCGGTAATGCGAGTTACCCCATCGAAGAGATCGGTCTATCCGGAACTTCACACAGAATCAATTCGACGGTAGAGTACGGATTTGAGGAGATGACCTATGAGCTCCCCGAAGAGGTGAAGTCTGTAAGCAAGATTGAACTTGCCACAGCTCTTGAAAATGACGAACTCGACACTAACGGTACACTCATCAAGGCAAAGATTACCCGTCCCAAAGCAATGACCGACGCGGTATCAACAATCAGTTTCAGAATCGAATTCCCCGAGCGTTTCGTGCTTACTCTTAAGGATAAGAGCAATGAATGCTACAAACTTGTAGGAAACAACATCATAGAGGTTGACGAATTGCCTGTTACAAGCGACGAAACTTTCGTAGAATTCTACGTCAAAGACATTGTTGATGTTGAAGAACTTACAATCGAAAACGGAAGAGTAATCAGTTTCGAGAACATGGGGGATATCATATATACCCTCGACTACAACATGAAGAGCGGTAATATTACTATCGATATGGATGCATTGGACGATGCCGACAAATATATCGAAGAGTACTTTACGTTCAACATCTCTTTCAAAACTGCACTTGCATTCTGCGATGTAGAGGGTGAGACAAATGAGATAAACGTAGCATTTACTCCCATAAACATGGACTTCAATGGTAGCTTCGATGGATTGGACCACATCATGCGCATCAACTACATAGACTTCGATGCGGACAGCAGCCGCCTGAAATTCCGCACAGAGATGAAGAAGGAGGATGCCGAACTACTCAAAGACCTGAGCATGAAAGATGGCTATGCTTTGAAAGTGGAATTCCCCGAAGAGGTTGTCTTCAATATAGGCCTTTCAGAATACCCCAAGGGAGCATCATACGATTCAAAGAGCCATGCATTCTATATAAACACTTTCGATGCCCTCGATGGCGGTGAGTGGAATCTTGCAATCGACAGTTTGAACCTCAATCTTCCCGTAAACGACGAGAAATGTGAAATTGCCATGAAGGCTGAGATATTTGTGGTAGCCCCCGACAATACTGCAACCGATTCGCTGGTGCTCGCAAGCTTCAGAATGGAATCACTCTCAACCATGCTCGATAAACTTAAAGGCGAGAAGAGCGCACTGTTTACTATGGAAGACACAGAACTTGTCGTTTATGAAGCTTCTGTAAACACCGACCGCATAAGTTCAGACCTCGATAAAGTCGTTGACTTCTCATTCGACGAAGATATTCCCGAAGAGATTGCAAGCATTAAATCAATAGGATTCACCGAGGCTATTGCCGTGAAATTCGAAATGGCTGTTGATGGTCTAAACGACCTTAATGCCGATGTCAACCTCGACATGAATGTACAACTCCCCTCCTTCCTCCAACTTGCGGAATCTAAGGAGTGTGAGGGTGTAGACCACCTTGAATTGAAAGAGAATAATACTTTGAAGGTAAAGACCACCTACAATCCCAAGAATGACAAAGAGAATATCATTATACAACTTCTCTGTACCGGTCTTGAATTCTCCGGCGACGAATTTGCCGAAGAAGGTCTTGTGCCCATAGACTCGATAGACCTCAAATTCATCAAATACTCAGGAGACATCAACGTAACCGGAGAGGCATACATCGACAGTACAGAATTCAGTTCTAAACAGTTGGATGAGATAAGCGACGACATTGTGCTTAATATTGATTTTGCTATCGATACAATAAATGTAGAGAGCTTCCACGGTATCTACGACGGTGAAATTGACGAATCAGAAGAGCACATCGACCTCGACCTCGACGACGAACTCGACTTCCTTAAAGAGGAGGGTAACATGATTACACTCGCCGAGCCTCAGATAGAGATACTTCTCAACAACTCAGTCAGCGTACCTGTGGATGTAGACCTTACAATCACCGGCCGCGATGACAACGGCGTTGCACTTTCCGAGATATATACAAGACTGAAAATCAACCCCGCTGATTACGACGAAAAGACTGGAAAAATTACCGCAAAGGATACAAAATTGTTCCTTACAAGCGACACCTCACGTATCTCCAAAGCAGGCTACGACAACGTGGAGGTAAGAGACCTTGCCACCATGCTCAACAACAAGGTGCCTACAACCATCGACCTTACCATCAAACCTGTAATCAACACTGAGACTACTCACCACATTGACATCACCAAGGCTATTGAATTCAGCGGCGACTACGAGGTGTTCATTCCTTTGAAGTTCGATAACCTCGACATCTGCTACACCGACTCGGTAGAAGATCTCAACGCGGATGCGGGCGAGACACTCGAAAGAATGTCCAACGTTTCACTTGACCTCAAGATGGATATTGTGAACACACTGCCGTTGAACCTTGACGTTACAGTAGAGCCTTATGATGTTGCAGGCAAGCTGATAAAGGATATCACCATAGAGCCTGTTACAATCAAGGCTGGTGCGGGCGGCAGCGTCAGCGATCCCGAACTTTCTGAGCCTAAACAGCAGGTTGTGATTGTCGTTAAGAGCAAAGGCAAGTCACTCTCAATGCTCGACAAGATTCTTTTCAAAGCCAATGCCATAGACCACACAGTTGGCGGCGAAGGACTAAGATGCGATCAGGGCCTCAAGATTACAAACATTATGGTTGAGATTGAAGGCGACATTGAAACTGAATTGGAATAATCACTACATAAAGCATAAATTATGAAAAACATAAGATATATAATCGTATCCTTGCTGGTTGTGCTTGTCTCTTCGGGTGCAATGGCCCAGACATCGACTGCATCATACTTCCTCGATGGTACATTCTACAACTACAAACTCAATCCGGCTATGAAGGCCGAACGAAACTTCTTTTCACTGCTGAGCGGTAATCTCTCTTTCAGGACAAAGGGTAACGTGGGAATGTCCGATTTCCTCTACCCCTATGAGGGAAACAAGCTCACCACTTTCATGAGCGGTACTGTAGACAAGAAGGAGTTCCTGAACAAGTTGCCCTCCGACATACGCATGGGCTTCGGTCTTGACGAGACACTGCTTGCCGTAGGCTTCAGAATGTTGGGCGGATACTCTACAATTGACATTTCGCTCCGTTCGTCAATGACAATGCAACTCCCAAAAGGTCTCTTCGAGTTTGCAAAAAATGGTCTTACCAAGGAAAGATACAACCTCTCGGGCATAGGAATGAACACTATGAACTATGCTGCAATATCTATCGGCCACTCACGCGACATCATCAAGAATCTACGCGTAGGTGCCAACCTCAAATACCTTATGGGTTTGGCATATGCCGATGTTTCGGTAGACAGAATGGATATTGAACTCAACGACAACCATTGGATGGTCAACAGCAGCGCAAGAGCCGAAGGTGCCCTCTTCTCTGAGGCATATGCCACACTCGACGAGGACAAATACATCGACGGAGTGGAACTTGCCGACAAGGTTGCTCCCTCTGCATCAGGTTTTGCCATCGACCTCGGTGCCGTGTACGACATGAGCGATTATGTTCCCGGTCTTACACTCTCTGCCTCTGTTGTTGACTTGGGATTCATCAAATGGAAGTATATGATGAAGGCCCACAGCGCCGGCAACATGGTTGAGTTCAACGGCTTCAACGAGCTTGATTATGATAACTTCGACACTGTAGTTGAGGACGAAATCGACAGACTCGGCGACGAGGCAGCAGAATTGGTCGATTTTGTATATGATGGCAACAGTTCTGCAAAGACCAACCTCAATGCCACAATGTATATGGGTGCCGAATACAGCATGCCCTTCTACAAGCAACTTACAGTAGGTGCGCTCTATTCAAAGCGTTTCTCATCTGCAAGCATCAATGAGTGGTACGAGGCAAGAGGTTTCATCAATGTATCTCCGGTCAAGTGGTTCGAGGCTTCTGTCAATGTAGGAACAACAACATACGGAACAGGCTTCGGCTGGATGCTCAACTTCCACCCCGCAGGCGTAAATCTGTTTTTCGGAAGCGACTTCATGATTACAGATGTCAACCCTCAGTTTGTTCCCATCAACGACCTGAATGCACACTTCACATTTGGTCTCAGCGTAGCTTTGGGCAAACGCAAGTAATGCAGCAATGCTTACAATACGAAACTGTGTAAGATTGTAAGCAATTTATAATACTATACACAAAACCGCCATTTTAGAGTGAACAGTATTGTCAATCTCTAAAATGGCGGTTATTATTATAGGATTTAGACACATTTTGTGCAATGGAATACGGTTCAATCACCATCCTCCAAACTGAAAATATCCTCGACTCTCAACCCGAAAGTAGCGGCAATCTTCAAAGCCAAGAGTGTAGAAGGAACGAACTTCCCACTCTCAATGGCATTTATTGTCTGCCTGCTCACTCCTGTAGCATCGGCCAACTGTTGTTGTGTCATACGCACCTCGGCGCGGGCAACCCTGATTCTATTCTTCATAATCTGCTCCTTTTTTTGCACGCCATATATTATAGCGGAAAACTACCATAAAGATAAGCAAAACCGTGAACATATTATACATCATTACAGTAACAAAACTCAAGTCATAGACAAGCAGCGAGCAGAGAATAAGAACCGCATAATTGATGTATAAAGCCACAAGCAGGGAGTTAAGCCGCAGATGCTGAGTCATTTCATCCTCGACCTTCTCGCGCGAACAGGTAACAAGAACCGCCCCCACAATTATACCTATAATGGCAATGTTATTAAGCGTATAGCTAAAAGAATTTTCAGATATTAAGAAGCTGTTTGAATTTTATTAGATAATAATTCTATATTTGCGCTGTTCATTTCGGCTTATTTGAGTCTATTTTGGCATTTTTTCTTTCTTATTTTTTGGAAATAGCCCGCTATTCCCTGCAAAATGCGAAAGAAAATCTACTCAAAATATCTCTCAAATAATTCCGAAATAAAATTCAAACAGCTTCTAAAATGTAGGCACCAATAGCCAAACAGATGGCAAAGAGAGCCCATCCTATCTTTTGGAATCTGTGAGGAAACAATAAATTTTTCATAATCGTAAATTTTGGAAGTTGTTTAATGGATTGTGATCACACCGCAAATGTAAAGCATAGTTTACATATAGACAAATAAAATTGATATTTTCTTCAATAAATATTGATAATTGTCCATTTTTTATCAATATTTATCCACGCATTTATCAATACATATTGTTATAATAGATAACTTTGCCTCAAAATTTCCAAACGAATATGAAAAACAACACCTTGCTCCTTGCAGTAGCAATACTCATTGCCGCCTGCACCACCAACAACGAAAAGATACATTGCCACCTGGAAGGAAGGGTAGCCGAATCCACCTACACAAAAATGCTGCTCAGCCCATCGTGTAGCGACCTGCGTGCAATATCCCCTGACACAATCCCTGTGATAAATGGCAAATTCAGTTTCGACATCTACACCGACCAAGTGATGCCATACGAATTGATTGCAATGGAAGATTACAACAGCGGATCATGGTACACAAGCGAATTCTTCGCCGAAGAGGGCACGGTAAACATCACTTTCTACTCCCGTACAGAGGGAAAAGTACCGACTATGCACAGCGAGTCGCCCACCAACAGACGCTTTCTGCAACTGAATGCACAGCTCGACAGCATAATAGCTCCATTGGCACAAGAGGAAGATTCACTAATAAAGATTGGACGATGGGAGACACCCCGCATGGTGGAACTGAATACACTGTTCGAGGCGGCCAAAGATGAACAGACAAAGAAGGAACTGCGCCGACAGGCTAATGCCTTATATGAATCGGGCGAGGCTTACACACCCGAATACCACGTACTTCAGGCTAAAAGCGACAAGGCATACGAAGAGATGGAAAAATTCACTATCGACTTTATACGCAACGACCGCACCATTGTAGGGCTTCACATGCTGCAAAGGCAGACAATGCAGCGTTCGCCGGACGAATCACTCTGCACCGCACTCTTCAACGAAATTTACAAGCCGCTGTTCAAGGACCACCCATTGGGAGAGTATATGGATATATGGGTGCAGAGCCACGGGGTTAAGGTAGGCGGACACTACATAGACTTCACCGCTCCCGACCTTGACGGCAATCGGCACACACTGAGCAAAGAGATTGACGGGAAGGTAGCACTGATAGACCTATGGGCATCTTGGTGCGGCCCCTGTCGTCGCACTTCGAAAAGCATGATTCCAATTTATGAAAAATACAAAGAGCGAGGGTTTACAATCGTAGGTGTTGCTCGCGAAGAGAAACGCGAGAATATGGCATCTGCTCTTGCCAACGATGGCTACCCGTGGCTTAACCTGCTTGAATTGAATGACGAAAATAAAATATGGAGTAAATACGGAGTAAATTACTCCGGCGGCATCACCATTTTAGTAGACCGCGACGGCACCATACTTGCCATACGGCCAACAGCCGAAGAGGTTGAAAAGATATTAAGAAGCTGTTTGAATTTTATTGGAAAATAATTCTATATTTGCGCTGTTCATTTCGGCTTATTTGAGTCTATTTTGGCATCTTTTCTTTCTTATTTTTTGGAAATAGCCCGCTATTCCCTGCAAAACAACAAAGAAAATCTACTCAAAATACCTCTCAAATAATTCCGAAATAAAATTCAAACAGCTTCTAATGGAGAGACTTTAAGGAATATAGTTCAACGACACCCCTCCCGCGCCAACCTCAAGTTCGGCAACAGCACCCACAGGCATAGGGTAACAGCGCGACGAGTGCCCGACAGGAAAGCCGAAGCAGAGAGGATAGTCATACTCCTCTACCACATGCCGTATAACATCGTACACCGTACCGCCAAAAGCAGAATCGTCGCGGCAGCCGGCAAAGGCACCCACTACAAGTGCATCAAGCGAAGCAAGCACACCCGATAGTTTCAACGTATAAAGCATACGCTCGATTTTGTAGAGAGGTTCGTTTATATCTTCGATAAAAAGTATGCCACCGTGCTTGAAAATATCGTAAGGCGTACCCACAAGAGCGGTAAGAACAGAGAGATTGCCACCTACCACCCTACCGCGGGCAGTACCTGAACGGTTAAGGCTATGCGGTGCTACAGAATATTGCAAATGGCGACCGAAAAGCACATTGCGCAGCAAGGAGGCACTCTCGCCACAGCCATCCTCGGCAAGACATCTGCACTGCGGAGAGTGCAGGGAGACTACCCCCTGCGACAATGCTGCCGCAAGCAATGCCGAGCAGTCGCTCATGCCCATTATCCATTTGGGATTCTCGCCAATGGCCTTGTCTATCAGCGGCAAAAGATGCACACATCCATAGCCGCCATAGCTGCAAAGGAGAGCCTTGATGCTGTCATCATAGAGAGCATTGTAAAAATCGGACGCACGTTCGTCGACTGTCCCTGCATAGTAGCCGTCGCGGGAGAGAGTATGAGGCATCACCACTGCCTGCAAGCCCCACGACTCAAGTGTCCTTGCAGCCCCATGAACAATGGAAGCATCCCTCACAGCGCCCGCAGGCGACACAATGGCCACCCTGTCGCCGATGTTGAGCGGAGCGGGTTTAATCATTGCAGGATGATGATTCTTCTACGGTGCTCACCACCTTATAGAGTTTATCGTTGGGACGCACCTTTACAGGCACCTTGAACGAGACGTATGAGCCTTTGGGAACAACATCTACCGCACCGAGGTCCACACGAGCCTCTTCGAGAGTAAGATAGATGGCACCGGTCGTGGGGCCGGTAATCAGCAGTTTGTCGCCGACGCGCATATCTCCCGCTTCGATGAGAAATTCGCCCACTCCGAGCTTTGAGAAATATTTTATGCCCTTACCAATGTAAACCTTGCGCTCGGTTGCCTGAGAGCCATATTTGTCGCTCCACTCGCCCAACTTCCGGCCAAGATAGTATCCGTCCCAGAATCCGCGATTGAAGACTGTCGAGAGTCTTCTGTCCCAATCGTCTTTCTTCTCATCGGTGAAAGTACCATCCAGACAAGCCTTCAGTGCCTCCTTGTAACAGCTTACTACTGTGCTGACATACTCGGCACTGCGGGCGCGTCCCTCAATCTTGAACACACGGACACCGGCCTTTATCATTCTATCCATGAAGCGAATGGTCTTCAGGTCCTTGGGCGACATAATGTATTTGTTGTCAACCTCAAGTTCAATGTCGCTCTCACGATCCTTTACTATATATCCCCTGCGGCACACCTGCATACACTGACCGCGGTTGGCACTGCGTCCAAGCTGATGAAGCGACAAGTAGCATTTGCCCGACACAGCCATGCAGAGAGCACCGTGACAGAACATCTCTATACGTATAAGGTCGCCACCTGGACCACAGATATTATCCTCAACAATCACGCGATGAATCTCCTCCACCTGCTCCATATTGAGTTCGCGGGCTAGCACCACAACATCGGCGAAACGGGCATAGAAACGGAGAGCCTCGCTGTTGCTGATGTTCAGCTGTGTGGATAGATGCACCTCCATGCCTATGCTGTTGCAATATTGCAAGACTGCAATGTCGGCTGCGATGACGGCAGAAATTCCCGACTCCTTTGCGGCATCGACAATCTTGCGCATAAGCACAATATCCTCCTCGTATATGATAGTATTCACCGTCAGATAGCTCTTTACTCCATGCTCGTCGCAGATGCGTGCAATCTCACGCAGGTCGCTGATGGTGAATGCGCTTGCCGAATGGGCACGCATATTGAGGTTCTCTATTCCGAAATATATTGAATCGGCACCCGCCTGAAGAGCTGCTGTAAGGCTCTCGCGCGAACCTACAGGCGCCATTATCTCAAAACCTTTAAAATCGTCCATTATTTTGTATTTGTTTGTTCAACACTATTATCGCCATCAGAAGTAACCTCAACGACTTCTGCATCACTGTTTTTGGCTACCGCCCTCTTGCGCAAGTAAATATATAAGGTGTTTATAATATCCGAAAAAGCCGCAACTATTGTACCCACACCAATGATGAAGAACGGCAACGAGGCTACCCCGAAAGGATTGAAAAGCACCACTGCACCCGCAAGCATCAGCATAAGAGGGACAATATACATCATCGCAGAGAGGTTCACAGCCCTTCGTGCCGACAGCAGGGAAAACAGCTGTCCCGCACCTGCCACAATCATAACCACGCCAAGCAGAGTCATCAAGATAGCCACGAAGAATGCAGGATTAAGCATCATCCATAATCCGAGCGCAAGGCTGCCGCCTGCAATTATCACCGTAACGGCGGGAAAGACTGCTCCGCCGGCTTTCTGTCTGAAAAAGGGCAGGAACGATGCAATAAGGGCAAAGAGCGAGGGAATGACAAACAATGCTCCCACGCACATGACAATGAAAGGCATAGCCTCCTCCCTGAACATCAAAATCAATACTCCGATGGCAGCCATCGACAAGCTGCGAATTAACAGGTGCATCATAACTTTACTATTTAGGTAGGTTTATCTTTATTCCATATAAACGTTTTTCAATCAAAGAGTGTTTCCGTATGTGTCCACACAAAAGGTAAGCACAAAATCATTGGTCAGCATATAATTGACAGTGCAAGTTTTCAGTATCTCAGCATCTTGAAGATACGAAATTCCAAAACTCCCCTCAGCCGCAACCTTGAATGGGGATACCCTGAAACTATCAACAAAACTGCCGCCTCTGTTGCCTATAATCTTATAGAAACTCTCCTTTGCCGACCAATGCAGCAGAAGAGCCTCCTCCTCGTTGCTACTGTCAAGTGCCATCTCCTCGGCAGGCGAAAGAACCCTTCCCCTCACCGCAGAAATCCTCGAAGAGCGCAACTCCACATCAATACCGATATCGCATTCATCGTGCAGGGCAACGGCAACAAGATTACCCGAATGGGAAATACTCACATACCCTTTGCCATCCACGCGGTAAGGCTTACCGTCGGGCTTATAGGCAATAGCAATCTCACAGCCCGAAAGTTCCTTTAGCGCCAACCTTACAGCCAGCCATTCGCGTTGTCTCTTTCCGCTCTTGAAATTGCGTACAGCATATTCCACTGTAGAAGCATCGCAGAGCGCAACCAGTCCGTCAAGTTCTTCGTCAAACTCATATAACGCCCACGCGAGTCTATCGTCCCTATGATGACAGTGGCAAAGCATTATACAGCTATTTATTTTCAACACTTACCGCCTCCGGGGCAGTAACCATAATCTTAGAAATACGGTTCTTGCCACGCTGCATAACCTTAAATGTAAGGCCGTTGCAGACAATCTCCTCGTTCAGCGACGGAAATTCGCCCTTAATTTCAAGCAAAAGCCCCGCCAACGACTCGGCATCGCCCGCAGCATCCTCAAAATCATCGGCTTCGAGATTCATTATCTTATAAAAGTCGGCAAGCAACACCTTACCGTCAAACACCACCCTATTGGCATCAATGCGCTCATAAGGCTGCTTGATATCATCAAACTCATCGTTTATCTCTCCCACAATCTCTTCGATAATATCCTCCATGGTTACAAGGCCCAATACCCCGCCAAACTCATCCACCACGATAGCCATATGCACGCGCTGCGACTGAAAATCGCACAATAGGTCGTCAATCATCTTTGTCTCAGGTACAAAATAGGGAGGGCGGATAAGCGTATCCCATTTGAAATCATCTTTCTCGTCAAGATAAGGCAACAAGTCCTTTATGTACAGCACTCCGCGAACATCATCCTGTTTGCCGGAATAGACCGGAATACGCGAATAGGCATTTTCGGCCGCACAACGCAGCACCTCGCTGTAAGGCGCATTCACATCGAGCATCACCATGTCAAGACGCGAAGTCATAATATCCGTAACAGTCTCGTCGCCGAAACGTATGATACCCTGCAACATCTTGCGCTGTTCGCCAATCTCCTTCTTGTCGGTAAGCTCCAATGCCTGCTCAAGTTCGTCGACCGACAGAGAGAAATTCTTCTTCGAAACCACACGATCCGAAATAGCCGTAAAGCGCACAAGCAGCTTTGCAAAGGGAGCTAAAATATAATAAAGGTAATATAGACCGTGCGAAGCAAAACGTGCGTATTTCAACACATTGTTCTTGGAATAAATTTTGGGCATCACCTCTCCGAAGAGCAACAAAAGGAACGAAAGGATAACCGTCAGCAACAGGAATTCCAACCATTCGGGAGCGTTTGAGAAATCGAGTACCTGCATAAAGAAAAAATTCAGCAACATGACAATCGCCACGTTGACCAAATTGTTTGCAATCAGAATTGTTGCCAACAGACGCTCGGGATGCGACAACAACACATTGAGTCTCTTGTCGGCCGGGTTCTCCTCCTCGTCCAACTCTTCCATCTCGGAAGTATCCAGCGAGAAAAAAGCAATCTCCGAACCGGACACGAATGCCGATGCCATCAACAGCATGACAGCAATAACCAGAGCCACAACAGCAGCAATGGACGGCGCATTAACAACTATACTTGATAAAACTAAAAAAACAGGCTGCACAGCAGCTAAATAATCCATTCAATCAGAAATTAATTAAACAAAAATTTACACACTCTATACGAGAGCTATTTACCCTCAGTGCTCTGTCCGCCCGCAGACTTGTAGGAGAACATTTCCATGTTGTCGGCCTGAATCTCGGTGCGATAGCGACGTATACCCGACTGGTCCTCGTATGTTGTAGTCCTTATCTTGCCTTCGATATACAACTTGTCGCCCTTGCGGACATATCTCTCCACAACGTCGGCCAAGCCTCCCCACAGCACCACATTGTGCCACTCGGTACGATCGGGCACCTGAGTGCCATTCTGCAATGTATATCCACGTTCAGTAGTCGCAAGGACTATATTGGCAACAGCCATATTCCTGTCAAGGTGTCTTACCTCAGGATCCTTACCCACGTTGCCTATAAGAATTACTTTATTTACAGACATAATTAATAATATTATCAGTTTATTCTGCAAATATACTAACAAACGAGCGAAAATATCAAGCTTGCTTGAATATTTCACAGCGAGTGCAGGGTATATTCGAGGTTTACCCTCAAATATACTAACAAACGAGCAAAAAACATGAAGTTTACTTCGATGTTTTTCACAGCGAGTGCAGGGTATATTCGGGATTTATCCCAAATATACTAACAAACGAGCAAAAAACATGAAGTTTACTTCGATGTTTTTCACAGCGAGTGCAGGGTATATTCGGGATTTATCCCAAACATCTACCGGAAGAATCAGCCCAACACAGATGTTCATCACACAAAAAAGCTTTAGAAAAGCGCCCGAGAGCAGGCTTGCAAAAAGAACATCATACTTTTTTTTCAAAAAAAAGCTCTTAAATTTCTACAAAAGCAAAAAAAGCAATATATTTGCAGTTCGAAAAATAAAACGAACATACAAAATATAAATTTAATACAAAAGATATGACAAAAGCAGAGGTTGTAAATGAGATTGCAAAGAAGACCGGCATAGAAAAAACCGTAGTGCTTTCTACAGTTGAGACATTCATGGAGGTAGTTAAAGAGTCGTTGACAAATCAGGAGCCCGTTTATCTTCGCGGATTCGGTAGCTTCATCATCAAGAAGAGAGCAGAGAAGACAGCTCGCGACATCCACAAGGAGACAACACTCATCATACCTGCACACAATATACCCGCGTTCAAACCCGCAAAGACATTCGTTCAGGAAGTAAAAAACAAATAACATAAGTATTCATAAACAAATTCATTAACTATGCCCAGCGGAAAAAAGAAAAAAAGACATAAGATGTCTACGCACAAGCGTAAAAAAAGATTGAGAAAGAATAGGCATAAGAGCAAAAAGTAATTAATTGCCTAAACAGACACAAAGAACAGACTTGCAAGACCTATCTTAATAGACTTTTCAAGTTTGTTCTTTGTTTTAAGAAGTGTCGGCTTCGAGAAGCATAGGCATCGAGAAGCACAACCCCACCCAGGAGAAGTCCCCGCCTGAAAGAGGGGCAAAACATAATCAAATAAACCAAAGAATAGTGACAAGTGAACTTGTAATAAATGTTCAGCCACAGGAAGTCTCCATAGCAATCACCGAAGACAAGTTGCTGATGGAGTTCCACAAGGAAGAACAGAATGTATCATTCTCGGTAGGCAACATATATCTGGGCAGAGTAAAGAAAATAATGCCCGGACTGAATGCCTGCTTTGTGGATGTAGGTTCAGGGAAAGAAGCCTTTCTTCACTATCTCGATTTAGGAGAACAATTTTACTCGGTTCAGAAATATCTGAAACAGATTACCAGCGACAGGAAAAGACATTTCCCCATTTCAAAGGCAAGCATACAGCCCGACAAGTCGAAAGAGGGAAACATTTCAGATGCACTGGAGACAGGACAGGAGATACTCGTGCAAATAACGAAGGAGCCCATAAACACAAAGGGGCCCCGACTCACCGGCGAGCTATCATTTGCCGGACGATTCCTCATACTGATACCATTCGAAGACAAAGTATCGGTATCGTCAAAGATAAAATCACCCGAAGAACGCACCCGTCTCAAACAACTGCTCCAAAGCATCAAGCCGAAAAACTTCGGCATAATAGTGCGCACCGTAGCAGAGGGCAAGCGCGTAGCAGAACTCGACAACGAGCTACGTACACTGGTAGCAGCATGGGAAGCGATGGTTTCAAAGACACAAAAAGCCACCAAGCCCCCCACAGTCGTACACGAAGAGTCGAACAGGACAATAGCACTGCTTCGCGACCTCTTCAACCCCTCGTACGAAAACATATACGTAAACGACGAGAATACCTACAACGACATACTCAGCTACGTATCGCTGATAGCCCCGGAGCGCAAAGACATAGTAAAGCTATACAAAGGAGAGCTGTCGATTTTCGACAACTTCGGAATAACCAAGCAGATAAAATCCACGTTCGGTAAGATTGTTTCATACAAAGGAGGCGCCTATCTGGTAATAGAACACACAGAGGCCCTTCATGTGGTAGATGTAAACAGCGGTAACCGCTCGCGCAAGAGCGCCCTCACACAAGAGGAGAATGCACTCGAAGTAAACCTCGGCGCTGCCGATGAGCTGGCACGCCAGTTGCGCCTGCGCGACATGGGCGGCATAATAGTAGTCGACTTCATAGACATGGACAAATCCGAAAACCGCCAGGCACTATACGAACGTATGGTGCAGAACATGGAGAAAGACCGCGCAAAGCACAACATCCTGCCACTGAGCAAGTTCGGACTGATGCAGATAACACGCCAAAGGGTGCGTCCGGCAATCGACATCCCCGTAGAGGAGGTATGCCCCACCTGCTTCGGCAAAGGTAAAGTACGTTCTTCGATACTCTTCACAGACACCTTGGAGAGTAAAATCGACAGATTGGTGAAAAGTGTCGGGATAAAGAAATTCAAGCTCTACGTACACCCCTATGTAGCAGCTTACATAAACAAAGGACTGCCATCGTTGCTAAGGAAATGGCAATTCAAGTACGGCTTCGGCGTACGCGTCATCCCCGACCAGAACCTCGCCTACCTTGAGTACAAATTCATGGATTCCAACGGCAAAGAGTTGGACATGAAAGAAGAATTTGAAATGAAGTAACGCGGCTGTGATTCAGGGAAAACCCCGACACACTACCCCGCCCCACAAGAGAACCGGCCATCAACTATGCCAATGAGTTGAGGGCCGGCTTTCTTATGGAGATATTACGGCTGAGTCCTCTTCCATAGACTTGCTAAAGACCACCAAATAACATTTAATGATTATCAAATATATTACCTAAAATGCAACGTTGCATTGCAATGTCGGTGGAAATAAGTAACTTAAAAAGTTGTCCCACTTTAAGCTAATCTTTGGACACATCTTTCAGTTTTTATATTTTGCTAATCTCTTCAAAATAAGAAACTTAAAAAAGCTGTCCCTCTTAAAGGGGGACGAGAACTTTTTTCCGAG
>SUXT01000141.1 GCA_015060835.1 Bacteroidales bacterium | reverse complement strand
AGATTAGCTTAAAGTGGGACAACTTTTCAAGTTACTTATTTCCACCGACATTGCAATGCAACGTTGCATTTTAGGTAATATATTTGATAATCATAAAAGGAATAAGGGCTTATACAAGCTTAAATATCGAATTTTAAAAGAATTAAATACGCTTACCGGACACCAATAAATAAAAATGATTATTCCCCACAGAAGCTATATGTATAGCCTTTGTGGGGAATAATCATATCATTGCAGAAAATCAACTGATAGCAATCATACGCTCAGCAATTTTCTCTTCACTCTTGGCCTTCTTTGGTATTCTTATACAAAGGACACCATCTGAAACCTTAGCTTCGATTTTGGAAGTTTCGGCATTTTCGGGCAACACCAAAGTCTGCTGGAATTTGGTATATGAAAACTCACGACGCAGGAAACGGCCTTTGCACTCTTCAGTACTCTCTTTTGCCGACGAAGAGTGTTCCTCGCAACCCTTTTCGTCCTTTTTACAACCACAGTTGCAACCCTTCTCCATGGAAATGGTTAGGTCGTTGTCTGCATCGACATGAATCTTGAAGTCGGACTTTGTCATTCCCGGAGCAGCAACCTCCACAGTGTACTCCTTCTCATTCTCCATCACATTGATAGCAGGAGCTGTACCTGTAGTACGCAACATCCAATTGTTTTCAAAGAAATCGTTAAAAATACTGGGAATCCAATTCTGTGTGGTTCCTCGTCTCATAGGCATACTCATCTTGGTATAAAATTTTAAGTTAAACATAAAAACGACGGCACCGACCAATGATAACAGTGCATTCGGAATACCCGACAAACTCACCTACCAATATGCGGAATATTTCAGCCCGAAGCAACGTCCCGACCTGTATATCATCCCATCGTTGTCGCTGCCGCCGTTCGCAATAAATAATGCAAAAACGGTAGATAAAGTTCCACTACTTAATCATAATTCATCATTTTTAATACTAATTGAGAAGTATCATCAAAAAGAGGAGGAAAAAACTGCATATTCACAAAAGAAGATTGTAACTTTACAAAAAAAAAATAATCACGATGAAAAATACTATGCTCAAAACCCTTGCAACGCTTTTTATAGCATTGGCACTTACAGTTCCCGCAGGCGCAAAGAATAAAATACCCAACCGCGTAACCATGAGCAGGGAAACACTTATGGACAAGATAAAAGGCGCTTGGGCCGGACAAGTATTGGGGTGCACATACGGCGGACCTACAGAATTTCAGTACCGTGGCCGCATGATAGACGACAGCCGCATAATCCCATGGGGCGACCCTGACTACGTTGCAAACTACATGAAGCGCGTACCCACCCTCTACGATGACATATACATGGATCTCACATTCGTAGGAGTATTTGACCGTTTGGGACTCGATGCCCCTGTAGACTCATTCGCCCACAGTTTCGCAAATGCCGGTTACTACCTGTGGCACGCCAACCAGGCAGCCCGCTACAACATACTTCGCGGCATCCCTGCCCCTGCATCGGGCCACTGGCGCAACAACCCTCATGCCGATGACATCGACTATCAGATAGAGGCCGACTATGCAGGAATAATGTCTCCGGGAATGCCCAATGCCGCATCGGAAATATCAGACAGAATAGGCCACATAATGAACTACGGCGATGGTTGGTACGGTGGTGTCTACATTGGAGCAATGTACTCCATAGCCTTTGTCAGCAACGACATTGAATACATAGTAACAGAGGCTCTCAAGACTATCCCCCGAAAGAGTAAATTTCACCGTTGCATAAAAGATGTAATAGAGATATGGCGTGCCAACCCCGACGACTGGCGTCGCGGATGGCAACTATGCGAAGAGCGATGGGGAACAAGCGATGTCGGTTGCGGAGAGGGAGCACTGGCACCTCTCAACATCGACGCTGTTATAAACAGCGCCTACGTGGTCATTGGACTGCTCTACGGCGAGGGCGACTTCAGAAAGACAATTGACATCGCCACACGTTGCGGACAGGATTCAGACTGCAATCCTGCATCGGCAGCCGGTATATTGGGAACAGCCTTCGGATACTCAAACATTCCTGCCGATTGGATAGAACCACTGAAGAAAGCAGAAGATATAGACTTCGCCTATATACCTTATTCACTCAACGACACATACAGAATGAGCTTCGATCATGCGCTCAAGATGATTGAGCGAAACAAAGGAAAAGTAACCGACAATGAGGTAACCATAAAATGCCAGAAGCCCAAGAGCGTGCGCTACGAAGAGAGTTTTCCCTCACTCGTTCCGGCGGAGCGCAAGCCTATAAATATTAAACTCAACGACACATATACATTTGAAAGCAACTGCGCCGGCATACTTATAAACGGCTTTGTGAAAGGCAAACGCGATTACGTTGCACAGCTCAAAGTAACCGTTGACGGCGGAACACCCGAACAGTTTACAATGCCCGTAAGCTATCGTCTGCGCCGCCTCGACATCTACTGGGACTTTGAGTTGAAGCCCGGCAAACACACAATAACCCTCCGCTGGCTCAATCCCACTGAAGAGGCAACCATAGATGTTACAGACGCAGTATTATACAACAAAAAATAAGACACGTGAGACAGACACCTGAACAGATACTCAAAACATATTTCGGCTACGACTCTTTCCGCCCCATGCAGAGAGAAATAATAGATAGCATACTGCAAGGAAAGGACACAGTAGTGCTCATGCCCACAGGTGGCGGAAAATCGCTCTGCTATCAGATACCCGCCCTGCTGAAAGAGGGAACGGCAATCATTGTTTCTCCGCTAATCTCACTGATGAAAGACCAGATAGACGCGCTACGCGCAAATGGCATCAACGCAGCGGCACTCAACAGCAGCAATAGCGAATCAACCAACATTGCCATACGCACAGCCTGCGAAAAGGGCGAGATAAAACTGCTATATGTTTCGCCCGAAAAACTGCTCAGCGAAGCAGAATGGATACAGATGCGCATCGAAGTATCACTATTCGCCATCGACGAGGCACACTGTATCTCGCAGTGGGGACACGACTTCCGCCCCGAATATACCCGTTTGGGTGCATTGCGCGAACTGTTCCCCGAAGTGCCCATAATAGCACTAACAGCGACAGCCGACAAAGTAACCAAGAGCGACATTCTCGAACAGCTCAACCTGCGCGAGCCTGCACAGTTCATTGGTTCGTTCGACCGTCCCAACCTCAGTCTCGACATCAAACGCGGCTATTCTACCAAAGAAAAAATGCGTGTCATAATGGAGATGATTGAGCGACAAAGAGGAGAGAGCGGCATAATCTACTGTCTCAAACGCACAACCACCGAAGAGGTAGCAGAAAAGCTAAGAAGCAAAGGCATAGCAACAGGCATCTACCACGCAGGTCTTTCGGCATCTGCGAGAAACAAGGTGCAGGAGGATTTTATAAACGACCGTATCACAGTAGTCGTTGCAACCATAGCCTTCGGTATGGGAATCGACAAGAGCAATGTACGCTACATAGTGCACTATAATCTGCCTAAAAGCATAGAAAGTTTCTATCAGGAAATAGGTCGTGCCGGACGCGACGGACTGCCAAGCGAGACACTGCTCTTCTTCAATGTTCAAGATCTTATCGTACTGCGAAACTTTGCCGAAGAGAGCGGGCAGAAGGATATTAACAACGAAAGGCTCAACCGAATGCAGGAGTATGCCGAGGCGCGCGTGTGCCGCCGCCGCATACTGCTTAACTATTTCGGCGAAATAACCGACCGTGCATGTTGCAACTGCGATGTCTGCCACACCCCGCCCCAATATTTCGACGGGACAATCCTTGTGCAGCAAGCACTCTCAGCCATCAAGCGTTGCAACGAGAATATAGGAATATTCATGCTTATAGACATACTTAAAGGGGTCGTCTCCGAAGAGGCTCAGAAAAGAGGCTATACGCAGATAAAGACCTTCGGAGTAGGACGCAATGTGCCCGCCCGCGATTGGAAAGACTACATACTGCAAATGCTGCAGATGGGTTTCATTGAAATAGCATACAATGACAACCGCCATCTTAGAATAACTCCGCTCGGCGAAGATATACTTTTCTCAAGACGCACAGCCGAGCTTGCAACCATCGTCCGCGAAGAGCCGGTAAAGAAGAAGCGCAAGGCAATAAAAGAGACACCCGCTGCGCCCAAAAAAGCAGAAGCAGGCACACTCGACAGCATACTTCTCGAACTTCTGCGCATACAACGTAAGCGCATAGCAACTGAAAATAATTGGCCCGCATACGTTGTACTATCCGACAAGACTTTGCACGAACTTGCAACAAAGAAGCCCGTAACACTCGAAGCATTCTCCGACATACATGGCATCGGAAAGCACAAACTCGAAATGTACGGAGAGACATTCATCTCTATCATTAAAGATTATCTTTCGAAGTAATAAAAGAAGGGGGGCACAATGCGAAAAATTCTGCAATTGTGCCCCCTCTGCATAATTATATTCTATGAGTTACCATCATCTACCGCCTCGATTATTTCATATTCTACACCGAACCATTCATTTAGAAGCTGTTTGAATTTAATTTTCATAAGATAGGCGGCGCCTCGGAATAATATTCAAGTAAACTTGATATTCTTCTCTCGGCTTGCACTATCTTTCGGAATTATTTGAGAGCTATTTTGAGTTATTAGTGTCCGGTAAACGTATTTAAGTCGTTTAAAATTCAATATTCAAGTAACTACAAGCCTCAATTCTTTATTATGACAAATTTAAGTCAATGATTGGAACTCCCTCGCCCTTTGGGCACTCCCTCTTCAAGAGGGAGAATTTCATACATTAGTAATTTTTAAGAATTTACATTCCTCCTCTTGAAGAGGAGGTGGATTCAAAAACTTGTTTTTGAAGACAGAGGAGTTCAAAACATAAGCAGGATAAAAATTTGACCTATAGCTCATTTTGCAGGGAATAGCGGGCTATTTCCAAAAAATAAGAAAGAAAAGATGCCAAAAGTTGCGATTAAGCGAGCGCAATGTGAACTTGTTCACAAATTGCAAAGCGAGTGAAAGCAACTTCAATAAC
>SUXT01000140.1 GCA_015060835.1 Bacteroidales bacterium | reverse complement strand
AGAATGTCGTATATTAGTAATTTTCAATGATTTATATTCCTCCTCTTGAAGAGGAGGTGGATTCAAAAACACTGTTTTTGAAGACGGAGGAGTTCAAAACACAAGCAGAAGAAATTTTTACCGGACACTAATATTTTAGAATAGTTTTTTATCCATTGAAGGATGGGGGTGTACTTTTTAGGTATAATATCGCATAATCATTTTATTCTTATGCTTCTAAAGAGATACTGAAAACGAATGAAAGTTGTATATTTGTAGCTAATAGAGAATTTCCTATGTTGCATCGAGCGTAATGCATAAACCTCTGAATGGGCGACACAGAAACGAGATTGTTTAAGAGAACTACACTTAACATGAAACGAATACTCTACATACTCGCATTGGCCCTGTCAATCCTCGCCTGCACCGACGAGATTGACAAGAGCAACCGCTTCACCTTCACAGGTGAGACGATGGCAGACTATCTGCTGAACCGCAGCGAGAAGTATTCCCACATGATAAAACTTTTCGAAAAGGCAGAAATGTTCGGCTTTCTATCCACCTATGGACAATACACACTCTTCCTTCCCGACAATGCCGCGGTGGAAACATATCTGCGAGAACAGGACTCAATCTATTGGGCAACAAAAGATTCTCCCGTTTTTGTAAATACCGGCATCACATCGCCAAATATCGAAGACCTCAGCGACTCGATGGCAACAATAATAGCCCGCAGCCACCTGCTGAACCTCCCATACCGCACCGCCGATATGGGCGAAGGCGCACTTGCCACCCGCAACTTCAACGACCGCTATCTTGGCATAAACTACGATGTGGTGGGCGAGCGCTTCTACATAATGGTAAACAACAAATCGGCAATCATCGACGGCGACAACGAGGTGGAGAACGGCATAATACACATAGTCGACAAGGCAATAAACCCCACAGAAATGAATGTGCCGCAGCTGATAGCCTCGTGCGATTTTTTCAGCATCTTCAACGAAGCACTCAATGTAACCGGCTTCAAGGACTCGCTTGTGCTGGACATGGATATGTCGTATATATGGGACCCGACAGCAACAGCAGGTGTTGGCATCCCTTCTTATTATCCGAAACTAAAGTATCATAAATACACAGGCTTCATTGAAACCGATGATGTGTTCCACAAGAACGGCATATACACACTTGACGACCTCAAGGCTTTTGCCGAAAAGTGGTACGGTACAGAGGATAGGGAGAATACCAAAAGCCCGCTCAACGCCCTGCACAAATTCGTATCCTATCACTTCCTTAACCGCGAGGCCCCGTACAACGGAATCGTCTATTATGGCGTAGGCGGGCCGAAAATCTGGGACCCGGAAGATGTCATGCTCCCTAACACCGACCGTTACGACTATTACGAGACGATGCAAGGTCGCCTGATGAAAGTGATAAAGCCACTGAGCACCCCCGACGGACTCAACATATATATAAACTACAGCAAGCGTGCATTGCCATACAACATTGCTATGCGCCCCCACGTGAATGTACGTATAATACCGATGACCGAATTTGTGCACTCCGATGAGAAATATGCAAAGTTCGACCAGATGGCAGCAAACGGCACAGTGCATCCCATAGACAAGATACTCATATATAACGAGGACGAGATGGTGGGCAACATCCTCAATGAGCGCATAAGAATAGATGCAGCATCGTTGTTGCCCGAACTGTCGAGCAATGGGTTGCGATACTTGGGATATAACGAAGACGGAACTTTCCTGGCTATCCCCGATGGGTACAGCTCTAATATGAAAGTGAGGGAAGGTCTTGTGCAATATCTTAATACCAGACACAGCTATTGCCGCGATTATATGATATTCAACGGGCAATATGATGTTTCGCTCAGAATACCGCCAATGCCGGCACGAACATACGAAATCCGTTTCGGATACAATAATTTTGGCAATTCGGATGGTGAAAATGATTATAAATTCCAGGGTATGGACATGGTTCAGGTTTATATTGACGGTAAAGTTGCTTCTCGCGCCGAAGACATAGGCATTTCAAATTATCATACCCGCAAAGGAGCAGTCCCTGACGAGCAGACATACGACAATGGCGTGGAGAACGATAAGTTGATGAGGAATTTAGGATATATGAAAGCACCCGATTGCTATTATGTGCACAGCGACGGTGAAAAGATTGTTGCACGCGAGTCGGCAAGACACACAAGGTGCATAGTCGCCCGTCAGTATTGGAACGAGAAGGAGCATTGGATTCGGTTCAGATGTGTGGGCGACAGGCTTCACGCATTGCTGCTGGACTACATAGAAATAGTGCCGCTGCACATCATCAGTGACCCCACAAAACCTGAGGACAGACACTGAATACCACATAAAGCCCTGTAAGAGGCAATATTATAAAGCGTAGCCCGTGAGGGCTATGAATGAACGCAAGGGCTATGTATGAAAATCAAAAACCAGTAAAGCCCTGCAAGGGGCGACACAAAAACGAGATTGTTTAAGAGTACTACCCTTAACATGAAACGAATACTCTACATACTCGCATTGGTCCTTTCAATCCTTGCCTGCACCGACGAGATTGACAAGAGCAACCGCTTCACCTTCACAGGTGAGACAGTGGCAGACTTCATGCTGAACCGCAGCGACAGATACTCGCACATGATAACCCTCTTCAAACGTGCAGGACTATTAAGTCTACTCAACACATACGGACAATACACACTCTTCCTGCCGGACAACGAGGCAGTGGAAAAATTCGTAGCAGAACAGGACAGCATCTACCATGCAACAATAGGTACGCCACAATTCATCAACACCGGCATAACCTCGCCCTTCGTTGAGGATATGAGCGACTCAATGGCTAATGTGCTTGCCCGCACTCATATCTTGGAAGTAATACACCGCACGGCGAACATGGGCGACGGGGCATTAGCCTCGCGCAATTTCAACCACCACTTTATTGGAATCAACTATGCGGTGAAAGGAGAAAACTACTACATCATGCTCAACAACAGCGCTGCAATAATCTGCGGCGACAACGAAGTGGAGAACGGCATAGTGCATCTGGTAGACAAGGTAATACAGCCGACGCAGAAAACCGTTCCCGAACTTATTAAAAGTTGCGGTTTCTTCACTCTCTTCAGTGCTGCCTTGCAAGAGACACACTTCTGCGACTCCATTGCATCATATATCGACATAACATATAATCCCGACGATTATACTCCGTCCGCATATACAAATATGTCTGTAGTGGCAGAAACAAAATATTATAAATACACAGGCTTCGTTGAACCCGACGAAGTGTTCCACAAGAATGGTATTTACACCCTTGACGATCTTAAGGCATTTGCCGAAAAGTGGTACGGCGCCGAAGATAAGGACGACCCGAAGAGTCCTCAGAATGCACTATATAAATTCGTTGCCTATCATTTCGTTGAGCGCGAACTTCCATACAACAGAATAATAGTATTTGGCAAGATGTCCGATAATATGGATATGGAACACTATATGATGGAGGGCTATGACAGATATGACTATTTCGAAACGATGCATGGAAAGCTGATGAAAGTGGTTAAGCCTCTTAGTAAACCCGAAGGAATAGATGTGTTTGTAAACTACAGCAATCGTCAATTGCCGTACAATATTGAAATGCACAACCACTTGAATGTGCGCGTAATACCACTTACCGAATTTATTGCCACGAAAGAGGAGTATGCCCTCTTTGACCAGTCTGCTATGAATGGAATAGTGCATCCTATAGATAAAATACTCGTATATGACGAAGACGAGATGAGTGGCAACATACTAAACGAGCGCTTGCGCTTCGATGTCCTGTCTCTTTTACCCGAACTTTCGTGCAACGATATCCGTTTTAGAGTTCCAAGCAATCAGGGAGAATACCATGTGAAAATACCTGAGGGGTATTCCAAAAATCTCAAAATAAGAAACGGAGAGGCCAATTGCAGAAACGACTATTTCGGATATTTTGGAGACGGATTGTATGTATGTAAATTCAGCGATATTTCGTTCAGATTACCTCATGTTCCCGAAAGGGTATATGAGATACGTTTTGGATGGACCTTGCCTATTGCATATCTTGGTTCTATTGAGTTTCCAATGCAAATGTATGTGGATAACAAAATAGAGGGACTTCCTTTTGATTTGCAAATAGGGGTGGATTATGGTGCAAAAATAGGATGGGAGCCGGATGAAGTTACTTATGATAATGGATTTGAGAACGATAAGTCCTTACGCGCAAAAGGTTACATGAAAGCACCGGATGTAATCAGAATTTCAGGTAAAGCAGCAAGAAATTACTATGATTTTACGGCTGTTCCTTTAAGAAAGATAGTCACAAGGAAATATCTTGATGGTGCTGACCACTGGATAAGATTTCGTTATGTGGGTGAATATGACTATTCGTATTTTCTGGATTATATTGAGCTTGTGCCGTTGCACATTGTAAGTGACCCCACAAAATCCGAGAACAGACACTAAAAAAACATATTAGCATAACACAAATAACACATGATAAAACACTTCCAACACTACATACAATTCGACAGGAAAGACTGCGGCACCACCTGCCTTCAGATAGTCGCCAAACACTATGGGAAATAGATGATAAAGAATTTATTGCATCTTTGACAGAAACAATATTAAAAAGCATTATCTTTACCCCAAGATAAAGTCGAAGAGCTATCAGCCAATGCAATGTCCTCTTATCCATGAGGAGGAGTAAAGAAGAAATAACAAAAAATGAAACGAATACTCTACACACTCACATTGACCCTGTCAATCCTCGCCTGCACCGACGAGATTGACAAGAGCAACCGCTTCACCTTCACCGGTGAAACGATGGCAGATTTCTTGCTCAACCGTAGCGAGAAGTATTCCCATTTTATCACATTATTGAAGCGTGCCGACCTTTTCAGCCTGCTGAATACCTACGGACAATACACCCTTTTCCTGCCCGACAACGATGCTGTTGAAAAATACATCCAAGAACAAGATAGCATATATCATGCGACAAAAGATACTGCAATCCCAATATGGACGGGAGTAACCTCGCCGCTTGTAGAGGAACTGAGCGACTCAATGGCAAACGTAATTGCCCGCACCCATCTTA
>SUXT01000139.1 GCA_015060835.1 Bacteroidales bacterium | reverse complement strand
CAAAATATAAAAACTGAAAGATGTGTCCAAAGATTAGCTTAAAGTGGGACAACTTTTCAAGTTACTTATTTCCACCGACATTGCAATGCAACGTTGCATTTTAGGTAATATATTTGATAATCATTAAAATTTATCCGAAAGAACCATTATCCATGCTTTATGTTAGAATTTTCCGTAAAACACTAGAAGCTGTTTGAATTTTATTTCGGAATTATTTGAGAGGTATTTCGAGTAGATTTTCTTTCGCATTTTGCAGGGAATAGCGGGCTATTTCCAAAAAATAAGAAAGAAAAGATGCCGAAATAGACTCAAATAAACCGAAATGAATATCGCAAATATAAAATTATTTTCTAATAAAATTCAAACAGCTTCTTACTATAAAATAAGCTATAAATAAGCAATATTTTTCCCTTATGTTTTATTACAAATATTTTGCAATTAGAAACTTATTTTTTAACTTTGCTTCTTGCGCGCGATTGCGTATGCGCAAGCACACGCAAGCCCCGCACAACAAAATAACAATCAATTAATTAACTATAAACAATTTATTTTTTAAACTTATGGATTTCAATGTATTATTCTGGTTCGTTCCGGCAGCGGCAGCGCTTGCATTGGCATTCGCAGCCTACTTCTACAAACAGATGAAGGCCGAGAGCGAAGGAACAGAACGTATGGCGTACATCGCAAAGGCTGTACGTCAGGGTGCAATGGCCTACTTAAAGCAGCAGTACAAGGTTGTAACCATCGTATTTGTAGGCTGTGCCGCAGTATTTGCCATCATGGCGTATGTATTTAAGATTCAGAACGAGTGGGTGCCCTTTGCATTCCTCACCGGAGGTTTCTTCAGCGGATTGTCAGGTTTCTTCGGCATGAAGACAGCTACATACGCATCGGCACGTACAGCCAATGCAGCCCGCAATTCAATGAACAGCGGTCTTCGCATGGCTTTCCGCAGTGGTGCGGTAATGGGACTTGTTGTAGTAGGTCTCGGCCTTCTCGACATCTCTGTATGGTACCTTATCCTCGACGCTTGCGTTGAGACAGCCAACCCCGCAGTAAAATTGTGCTTCATCACAACAACAATGCTTACCTTCGGAATGGGTGCTTCTACACAGGCACTCTTTGCACGTGTGGGTGGTGGTATCTACACTAAGGCAGCTGATGTCGGTGCCGACCTCGTAGGTAAGACAGAGTACAACATTCCCGAGGACGACCCCCGCAACCCCGCTACCATCGCCGACAACGTAGGTGATAACGTAGGTGACGTTGCAGGTATGGGTGCCGACCTCTATGAGAGCTACTGCGGTTCTATCCTCTCTACAGCCGCCCTCGGTGCAGCAGCTTTTGCACAGGATGGCGTCGAGATGCAGACTAAGGCTGTGTTTGCCCCCATGCTTATCGCAGCCGTAGGTATCGTACTCTCTATCATCGGCATCTTCTCGGTACGCACAAGCGAGGACGCTAACATCAAGAAGTTGCTCAGCGCACTTTCACGCGGTACAAACCTCTCTTCTATCCTTATCGTAATCGCCACATTCGGCATCCTCTACGCACTCGGCATCGAGAACTGGATTGGTCTTTCATTCGCAGTTGTTGTAGGTCTTATCGTAGGTATCGTCATCGGTCAGGCAACAGAGTACTACACATCACAGTCATACAAGCCCACACGTCAGGTATCTGAGTCAGGTCTCACAGGCCCCGCCACAGTTATCATCTCAGGTATGGGATTGGGTATGTTGTCTACAGCAATCCCCGTTATCGCAGTTGTTGTAGGTATCCTCCTCTCTTACATGCTCGCAACAGGCTTCTCAATGAATCCTGAGGACATAACAATCGGTCTCTACGGTATCGCTATCGCTTCTGTAGGTATGCTCTCTACACTGGGTATCACACTTGCAACCGACGCTTACGGCCCCATCGCCGACAACGCAGGCGGTAACGCCGAGATGAGCGGTCTTGAGCCTGAGGTTCGTCGCCGTACAGATGCTCTCGATTCACTCGGCAACACAACTGCTGCCACAGGTAAAGGTTTCGCCATCGGTTCGGCAGCCCTTACAGCGCTTGCACTTCTTGCTTCATACATCGAGGAGATCCGCATCGCCATGGAGCGCAGCATGCCCGAAGTTATCATCAACGGCAAGGCTCTGATGGATGCAAACATCTTCGACTTCATGCAGTACTTCAACGTTACACTTATGAACCCCACAGTTCTCTGCGGTGTGTTCGTTGGTGCAATGATGGCATTCCTCTTCTGCGGTCTGACAATGAACGCCGTTGGTCGCGCTGCACAGAAGATGGTTACCGAGGTTCGCCGTCAGTTTACCGAGATTAAGGGTATCCTCGAAGGCAAGGCTGAGCCCGACTACTCACGTTGCGTTGAGATTTCTACACGCGGTGCACAGCAGGAGATGATATTCCCCTCACTGCTCGCCATCATCGTCCCCATCGTTATCGGTGTTGTTCTTGGCGTAGCCGGTGTCGTAGGTCTTCTCATCGGTAGCCTTTCAGCAGGTTTCATGCTCGCAGTATTCCTTGCAAACGCAGGTGGTGCATGGGACAACGCTAAGAAATATATCGAGGAGGGTAACTTCGGTGGCAAGGGCAGCGATGTTCACAAAGCAACCGTTGTTGGCGACACAGTAGGTGACCCCTGTAAAGATACATCAGGCCCCAGCTTGAACATCCTTATCAAGCTCATGAGCATGGTATCTATCGTAATGGCAGGTCTTACACTTGCTTACAGCATCCTCTAAGAATCATCTTAAAGAAACAATATGCATCGCCGCGGCTGTTTGCCGCGGCGATGTTGTTTATATATTGATGTCCGGTAAGTCTTTAGAGCCTGTTTAAATCTTATTCAAATATATTGCTGTCCGGTAAATCTATTTAAGAAGCTGTTTGAATTTATTAGAAAAAAATTCTATATTTGCGATATTCATTTCGGGTTATTTAACGGAGTTTATCTCCTTCGCACCTCGGCTATTTTCAAGCAAGCTTGAATAGCACTCGGTTTGTCGTCGATTGAGTCTATTTGATGTTATCAAGTTAAATATCTCTCAAATAATTCCGAAAGATAGCGCAAGCCGAGAGAAGAATATCAAGTTTACTTGAATATTATTCCGAGGCGCAGCCTATCTTATTTAAAGATAGTGCAAGCCGAGAGAAGAATATCAAGTTTATTTGAATATTATTCCGAGGCGCCGCCTATCTTATTTAAAGATAGTGCAAACGAGCGCAATGTAAGCTTGCTTACAATTGCAATGCGAGGCGCAGCCTATCTTATTAAAATAAAATTCAAACAGCTTCTAAAACAATAAACAACCATTAAACATTAAACATCATGGAAACAAAAGCAAAAGTATTGGCAACAATGAAAGAGGCCGGCGAACCTTTGAATGCCGGCAAAATAGCAGAACTCAGCGGCATCGACCGCAAGGAGGTCGACAAAGCAATGAAGCAACTGAAGGAGGAAGGAGCAATCGTCTCTCCCGTACGTTGCAAATGGGAACCTGCAAAGTAACATACTCTTCAAAATAATCGGCGACCATTCAGTCGTCGATTATTTGTTTCCGGCAAAAGTGAAAAAATCATAAGAAGAGCAGCAATAAACAAAAAACTTGCTATATTCGCACAAACAACAAGATACACTACCATGAAAAGAACTATATTACCGACAATTATGGCTATACTGCTGGCAGCCTGTGGAAGTGACGGAGGCTCGACTACCGCGCCCGATATTCCAGACTTCCCCGACGGTGCAAAATATTCTGTGCTTGAACGTAACAACAGTATATTCCTCGATGAAACCAACAACAGCGTGAAGCTCAACAACGAGGGACGCATGCAGGGTGAAAACCTCTTTTTCTCCACTGCCGGCAAACGAGACGGAATCTCATACGTCACCCGCATCCCCACCGCTCCGTGGAACACATACAGCGATATTCTGAAAAAAGGGTACGGCTACATCATAGGCAGCAAGACTGAGGACGGAGCAATGTTTACACGCCTGTTCGTTGAAAATATCGACACAGTAACAGGGAACGTAAAGATAATAAGCGAAGCACCATTCTACGGCGACGGAGAGAAATTCTACTTCAATCACAAGACACCGATCTTTCTATCTGTTGAGCGCGGCGACACAATAGTGGTTCTCACAAAGCCCACAACTTACAATGTGGAACTTGCATCGGGCGAATGGGCAAGCATTGAACCGCATATCACCTACATACGGCTGAACTTCTCGGAGAACAGAAGCGGCGAAGTGCGCAGAGACACACTTATATTCGGCAACGGCAGATTTGATGAGGCACGTATTCCTATTATTCAGCTCAACTATTCACTGAAGGACCCTATATTAGGGATTTAAATTGCGCTTTAAAAAAGCATGGTTCACGGTTATGAAGAACCATGCTTTTATTATCACCAGTCCATCCGCATTTGCAAATGCGGATGTTTTTAATTCCAGCATTTGTAATGCGCTTAAATCTATCAACCAAACAATTTATGCTAGGGAATAGAGTCTTAGCCTTCGATTTCTAAAATCGTTATAGGTTTAATTTTGCGCATCACAGATGCTTATACTCAAGCCTTCGCGTTGCAAACGCGAAGGGACGAACTATTCAAACGCAAAAGCGGTTGAAGACGGAGGAGTTTGAAACTTTTGCTTGTGTATTCATTCAAACTCCCTCCCCCTGCGGGTACTCCCTCTTATCCAAGAGGGAGAGTTTTATTATTCCTCCTCTTGAAGAGGAGGTGGATTCGAAAAACGAAGTTTTTTGAAGACGGAGGAGTTCTCTTCTCATCGCATGTTTTTTTGCTCTACGATAGGTCTTAGAACTCCCTCCGAACTTTTTTCTTGAAAAAAGTTCTCGTCCCTCTTCAAGAGGGACAATGTTTTTAGTATGTTTATGTCTATTCCTAAAATAGGTTTACAAAAAAGTAAATAAAATGTAACCCTAAATTAGTACACAATGACAACTCAACGCAGGACATTCAGTGATGCCGAAAAGCTTCAACTCATAAATGAGTATCTGGCATCCGGAGAGAGTAAAGAAGTTTTTCAAACAAAAAGACACCTTGGACATAACAATTTATCAAGATGGATGCTTACCTTTGGGATCTCAAACCAATCCC
>SUXT01000020.1 GCA_015060835.1 Bacteroidales bacterium | reverse complement strand
GTACTCCCTCTTATCCAAGAGGGAGAGTTTTATTGATTAAAATTCAATGGTTTAAAGAGTTAAAACTATTCTTTTAGGTATAATATCGCATAATCATTTTAAATTATTGGTGTCTGGTAAACGTATTTAAGTCGTTTAAAATTCGATATTTAAGTAGCTACAAGCCCCCATTCTTCATTAAGACAAATTTAAGTCAATGATTGGAACTCCCTCGCCCTGCTAAGCCTCACAAGCTCGGCACTCCTTCTATATAACAAAATGCTAAACCGCTGTGCTATAGAGTTTTACGTTAAGCATATTCAATGTTTTTTTTGTTATTATCTATTCATTTTGAGGCGCGGCAATTCGGTACTTTGGAAAGCTAAAGCTTTCGTCGTCGCAAACATTGCTTATTACGCAATGTCCCTCTTCAAGAGGGAGAATATCATGCATTCTTAATATTCAGAAATTTACATTCCTCCTCTTGAAGAGGAGGTGGATTCAACAGCGTCAGCGGTTGAAGACGGGGGAGTTCAAAACATAAGCAGAATAAAAATTTACCGGATACCAATCATTTTAAATTTTATCCGAGTATTACATCGAATACCATCATCAGGGCGAATCCTATGGCGAATCCTATTGTACCAAGATTGCTGTGCTTGCCCGATTGCGATGCGGGGATAAGCTCTTCGACCACCACGTAGAGCATGGCTCCTGCCGAGAATGCGAGCAACAGAGGCATTGCGGGTACTGTGTATTCGAGGAAGAGCAGTGTGGCTGTTGCGGCTATAGGTTCTACAACTCCTGAAAGTGCTCCGAAGAGGAAGGTCTTTCCCCGCTTGTAGCCTTCGGCTCTCAGTGGCATTGAAACAACTGCCCCTTCGGGTATATTCTGCACCGCCATTCCTATCGACAGGGCGAATGCCGAGGCAAGTGTGAGTGCTATCTCTCCGGTGTACATTCCTGCAAATACCACTCCTACGGCCATACCTTCGGGAATGTTGTGCAGTGTCACGGCCAACATCAGTTTCGATGAACGTGTGAGGGTTGATTTCGGGCCTTCGGACTGTGTGCCGTCTATATGCTGGTGGGGGATGATTGTGTCGAGCAACAACAGAAATCCCATGCCTGCGATAAAGCCTCCAAGTACGGGGAGTATTCCCATTGTGTCGCCATCCTTCATTGACATCTCTATTGCCGGTTGCAGAAGCGACCAGAATGAGGCTGCCACCATCACACCGGATGCAAAGCCGAGCATTGCTTTCTGTGTATGGTCTGATATTTCCTTGCGGAAAAGAAATACCGTTGCAGCGCCGAGCACTGTTCCCAAAAAGGGTATAAGGAATCCTAATGCTATGCTTGTTTCCATATTCTTATTTATCTTTAAAACGTTTGATAATGTTGTATGCTGTATATAGCCCAAGCTCTCCTGCCTTGCTCAGGTCGGCGATACCATCGCTGCTTTTGCCGGTGTAGATATATGCGAGTCCGCGATTGAAGTATGCTTCGGCAAAGTCGGGTGCGTTCTTTATTGCTTCGCTGTAGTCGGCTATTGCCGATTTGTAGTTGCCTATGCGGGCATATATGTTGCCACGGTTGTAGAGGGCATACGAGAAGTCGGGCATTATGGTTATTGCCTGTGTGAGGTCGTTGCACACAAGGTTGTAGTCGAGGTTGGCCTCCTCTTTCCCTGTATGCAGGGCGGGGACATCGTTGTCGAATTCCTTGTTCATTGCCTCAGATTCGAGTATTTTGCAACGTACGGTGGCGCGGATGAAGTAGGCGAGCCACAGATCCTCGCTGTCGAGTGCGAGGGCTACGTTCAGGTCGTCGAGCGATGCGCTGAAGTCCGATACAAGATAGTAGTCGAGTGCGCGTGCGAGACGGTGAGAGAATACTTCCGGCGCGTCGGCTATCAGTTTCGAGTGTTTGTCTATGTTGTCGAAGTGGCGTTGTACCTCATTTTCGCTCAGTGCCCGCTCGTTGTTTGTGAGCAGTGTGGTGTAGGGGAGCAACTGACGGGTGTTTGTGTCGGCAAGTGGTTTGTAGTATTGCAATGCTTCGCCTATTTCGTGCGGCTTTTCGTAGTAGGAGACTGCGAACATGGGTGCGAGGCGTATCTCCACCTTGCGGTTCTGTACCTTACCGCGGTAGGTGTTGAGGTATTCTTTGCTGTCGTCGTTGTCGGCAACTACCACTTTGTTGTAGTTGCGTACGTTGCGGTCGGACTTTTTGCGTGTCTTTTCCTCTTTTTCTTCGTTTTCGGCTCTGTTGTTCTTCTTGCCTTTGCGGCTGTTGTTGTATTGCTCTATCTGCCGTTTGAGCAGCCATGTCTCGTCGTCTGTGGCGCCTTTGTTGTCGCCGTATTTGCGGCGGGCATTTGCGCGACAGTGGTAGCCGTATTCGAATTCGGGGTATTCCTTCAACACTATGCTGTAGTCTTCGATGGCTCCGCTGAGGTCGCCGGTGCGTTCGCGCAAGAGGGCGCGGTTGAAGCGCGCGAGGGCGTTATCTTCGTCTCTTTTCAGTACAATGTCAAAGTCTTCGATAGCGCGGTTGTCGTCGCCTACCTGTGCGCGTAGAAGACCGCGGTTGTAGTGTCCTATGAGGTTGCCGGGTTCGGCTGTGAGGGCGAGGTCATAGTCTTCCAATGCTCCGCGCAGATTCTCGCGGTGGTATCTGATGAGTGCCCGGTTGATGTAGTATGAGCCGCGGTCGGGCATCAGTTCTATGGCGCGGCTGATGTCGGTCTCGGCACTGTCGTATTGTTCGGATTGTGCCCTGAGCATTGCGCGGGCCTGATAGACGTCGGAGGAGTAGCGGTCGAGCTGTATGGCTTTGTCCACCCACTTGCGGGCGCTGATGGTGTCGCTCTTTTTCAGGGAGACTTGCATACGCATCAAGTGGAGGTTTGTGTTGCGTGGGGCATAAGTGGTTGCAGTGTCGAGCATGGCATCTGCGCTGTCCCACTGCTCCTGTTGTATAGCTGTGACTATGAGATTGTTCCACAGATTTATGTTCTGCGGTTCGTAGCTGATGGCTTTTCTGAAGTCAGTCTGTGCGCTGTCGTATTGTTCCATTCTTGCATGGCACAGGCCTCTCAGCTGGTAGTATTTTGCAATGTAGGGGTTGCGCTCAATGGAGAGTGTGAGGTCGCCGGCGGCACCTTTATAATCGTCGAGGTTGTATTTCGCCAATCCGCGGTAGAAGTATGGTTCGCTCATGCGCGGACGGACGCCTATTATCATGTTGAAGTATCTTATGGAGAGTACGTAGTCTTCGAAGTAGAGCGCGTTGCGGCCTATAATCATCAGGCGTTCGGTGTTGAGCTGAGCTTTTGCACCGAACGCTATGATGATGGCTGTGAGAAGAAGTACTGCTCTCCTATACTTCATCGTGCTGTTCTCTTTGTTTTGTATGTGCATTGTGCCTTGCCGCGCAACAGATTCATCAGACGGTTTTTGTTCATCTGTCGGCGCAGCGGGCTGAGGCGGTCAACGAATACTTTGCCTTCGAGGTGGTCGAATTCGTGTTGCATGGCTCTTGCGAGGAAGCCTTCTACCCATTCGTCGTGCTCCTGCATGTTTTCGTCGAGGTACTGCACTCTGATGCGTTTAGGGCGGGTAACCTTCTCGTGGATACCGGGTACGCTCAGACAGCCCTCTTCCATTGATTCTGTCTCTTCGGAAGTTTCAATGATGTGTGCATTGATGTAGACGCGGCGGAACTCCTTGAATTCGGGATTTTCATCGGCGAGAGGGTCGAGGTCGATTACCACAAGGCGGATAGGCAAGCCTATCTGGGGCGCTGCGAGACCGATGCCTTCGGCATTCCACATTGTTTCGAACATGTTCTTTATGAGTTCCTGAAGATCGGGATAGTCGGCGTCAATGTCTGTCGCTGTCTTTCTGAGTACGGGCTGGCCGTAGAGGTAAATAGGTAGTATCATGGTTGTTGTCTTTTATATCTGTCTGTTGTATTGTCGGCTGTCGAGATATGATTGCAGTATTATTACGGCGCTGATTTCGTCGACAAGTGCTTTGTTCTGACGGGCCTTTTTCTTGATTCCTGCCTCTATTATAGTGCGTTGGGCGAGTTGCGAGGTAAACCGTTCGTCGTAGTATTCAATGGGAATTGCAGGTAACAATTTGCGCAGACGGTTGACAAATGGTTCTATGCGTACCATATTCTCGGAGTACTCGTTGTTCATCTTCTTGGGCAGACCTACAATGATTCTTTCGACATTTTCCTTTGCTGTGTATGAAGTGATGTAGTCGATGAGGCTGACTGTGTCAACCGTGGTAAGCCCTCCGGCGATAATCTGTAGTTCGTCGGTTACTGCGAGTCCTGTGCGTTTTTTTCCGTAGTCTATGGCGAGTATTCTGCCCATGCTGTTGTTAAGGTATTTGTATATCTCTGCAAATTTAGTGTAAATAGGAGAGTTCGGCAAGCCTTGTTTGTGTAAACTGAATAAAAAAATGTTAGCAAAACTTTTAGAATTATGACTCCCGGCATAAAGGCACACCTTTATGCCGGGAGTCAAAGGGGTGTTGGGCTTTTAAGGCTTTTAGGGTCTTTAGGGTCTTTAAGGTCTTTAGGGACCTTGGAATCATTCTATTCTACATAAATCACAAGTCCCTTTAGGTATTCTCCCTCAGGGTGGTAGATGTTTACCGGGTGGTCGGCAGGCTGTGTCAGCTGATGGAGTATGCGCACGTTGCGCTTGGCCATTGCTGCGGCTGTGAAGACTGCGGTGCGGAAGTTTTCCTTGCTTACTGCCTGTGAGCAGGAGAATGTGAAGATTATTCCTCCGGGTTTTATCTTTTCTATTGCCTTTGCGTTGAGACGGCGGTAGCCGATGAGGGCGTTGCGAAGCGAGTCGCGGTGCTTTGCAAAGGCAGGAGGATCCAATATTATCAGGTCGTAGTTGTCGCCCATCTTGTCGAGGTAGTCGAAAGCATCTTCGGCATAGGCTGTGTGGCGCTTGTCGTCGGGGAAGTTGAGGGCTACGTTTGCGTTGGTGAGGTCTATGGCCTTTGCCGAACTGTCGACAGAGTGCACAAGTTCGGCACCGCCGCGAAGTGCGTATATCGAGAATCCGCCTGTGTAGCAGAACATATTGAGCAGTTTGCGGCCTTTGGAGTATTTTTCGAGTAGGACACGGTTCTCTCTCTGGTCGATGAAGAAGCCAGTCTTCTGTCCTCTCAACCAGTCGATGTGGAATTTCAGTCCGTATTCGGTGGCTGTGTCGTTCGCGCTTTTGCCCATGAGGTAGCCGTTCTCCTGATTGAGGTCGGCCTTGTAGGGGAGTGTGGTATCCGACTTGTAGTATATGCTGTTTATTCTCTCGCCGAGGGTTTCGGAGAGTGCGGCTGCTATTTCGGTGCGATTGACATGCATTCCTACGCTGTGGGCCTGTATTACGGCTGTGTCGTTGTAGATGTCTATCACAAGACCGGGGAGGTTGTCGCCTTCGCCGTGTACGAGACGGTAGGTGTCGTTGTCCTCACGCGATGCGATTCCTATGCTGCGGCGCATTTCGTAGGCTGTGGCTATGCGCTGTTTCCAGAAGTTGTGGTCAATGGGTTCGTCGTTGAATGTGAGCACTCTGACGGCGATGCTGCCTACTTGTATGTGGCCGCGTGCTATGAATTTGTTGTCGTTGGTGTAGACGGTTACAAGGTCGCCCTCTTCGGGCTTGCCGTTTATGCGTTGTATTGCGCCGGAGAATATCCACGGATGGCGGCGCAGGAGTGATTCTTCTTTGCCTTTTTTCAGTATTACGGATTTTTCCATTTTGCTATCTTAGTCTTATATCTGTTTAAGGTGGTGGTATATTTCGAGGCAGGCCCATGCGTCTGTGGCTGCGTATAGTTTCTGCTTGTCGGTGAGTACATCGGCTTCCCAATTGGTGAGACGTTGGCTCTTGGATATTTTCTTTCCGAAGATTATTGCGTATATCTTTTGCAGACTCATCTCTTCGATGCCGTATCGGGGTACCTCTTTCTGCAGGTCGATGAAACTGCCCGGGTTGAAACGGCGGAGTTTCATTAGGGCTTGGGTGTCATCGTGCAGCGATACGCCAATCTTTTTTATCTCTTCATTTTCCAGCAATGCCATGAGGCTGTCTGTGAGCCCTGTGCGGCACAGACGGATAAGGAAACAGGTGTCAGCCGTGGATAGTTGCAGCAGTGATACTTTGTGGTGGACACCCTTGCGGAATGCGGGACGCGTCTCTGTGTCAATGCCTATTGCCTTCTCGTGGGAGAGAGCAAAAGCCACCTTGTCGGCATCCGTTGGGGTGTCGATGGTTATGATGCGGCCTTCGAATTGTGCTGTTGGCAGTGTGGCGACTTCGCTTTTTTCTATCGTGGGCTTAAAAATCTTCATGGTCGTGCTGGTTGCCCTCTTCTTCTTCGTCAGGCATGTTGTAGTGCAGGTCGTGCAGGGCACGGAGGGTGTTTACGAGGGTTTGGCCCCAATAGAGACGGAAGTGTTCGCGGCATTCGAGTATTGCGTCGTGCATGGTCTCGTTGATGCCCAACTGGAATTGGGTTACGAAGTTCTTTACGTCCTGATAAATGTCTGCAAGGTCTTCGGAGATACTTTTGGTTATTGGGGTGTCGCTGTATTTCATGTCTGCGACAAATACATCGAGGTAGGCATCCGCTTCGCCGAAGAGGTCGAGTAGATTGAGGCGGATTATTTCGTAGCTGTCCTCGGTTACGAATATTTCGAGTCCATCTTCGCTTATTGGCTCGTCTTCGGGGAGCATCTGTGCTTTTATGTAGAGCAGCGGCAGGAGTTTGAGCATGGTGTCTGTGAACTCCTTACGGCTATGTTCGTTGGCGCGTTCGATGAATGCGCAATATTCAGCGGCTACTGTTACAAATTCCACCGTGTTGCGCGAAAATACTATATCTTCTTTCTCTGTCATACTTGTGTGATGTTACCAAAGTGCAAATTTAGTGTTTTTTTGGCTTATAAGCAATGTTGTATATGTGTGATTTTGGTTGCAAAGGATGGTGTTGATGTTTTTTTGTGGTTTCACCTGTTTGTATTATTTTTGCGTTTTGTTTTGGGCGTATGCCTGATGCTTTTTGTGTTTTGTAAGAAAGAAACTTCAAAAAATATTGTTTTTTTATGAATACTGTTTGGATTGTGATGCCTATTCTTATCGTGTTGATGTTTCTTTTGGGAACGGAACTTGATAAGAAGGCTTTTGGGGATGTTGTAAGAAATCCGCGTGCGGTTTTTGTGGGAATGGTGGGGCAACTTCTGTTTCTTCCACTGATTGCTTTTGGGGTTGCTGCGCTGTTTGCTCTTCCGCCACACTATTTTATTGGTCTTGTGCTTGTGGCATGCTGTCCGGGTGGCAGTTCTTCGAATGTCTTTTCGTTGCTGGCAAAGGGTAATGTGGCGCTTTCTGTTACTCTTACGGCGCTGAGCAGTGTGATTACTCTGTTTACCATTCCTGTGATTATGGGCTTTGTCTCGTCGTTCGTGTCGGAGCAGGCAGGGGTAAATATGGAACTTCCTGTGGGTAAACTGCTTGTGCAGAATCTTGTGGTTTTTCTTGTACCCATGCTGGCGGGATTCATGTTCAAACGCTTGGCTCCCGAAGCGGCGCGCAAGGTCAATAAGGGGCTTGGAAAGGTAGCTTTCCCGGCGTTGATGTTATTGGCGTTGGTATTCTTCTTGCAGTACACCGAGGAGATTATTGCCAATTTTGCTGTTCTTGGTGTTGCTGCCGCTCTGTTGATAATATTGGCATTGCTTGCAGGCTCTTTGTTGTCGCGTCTGTGCGGATTCGGCAAGGATGTACGGCGCACCATTGTCATTGAGGTGGGTATGCAGAATGCGGCTCAGGCTATTGCCATTGCTGTCTCTCCGTTTATCTTCAACAGCGGTGAGGTAGCTATTCCTGCAATTATATATGCTTTGCTGATGAATGTGATTCTGCTCACTTATGTCTACGCTATAAGGCTGAGGGAGCGTGTGTAGTTTATCTAGGGAGGTTCTATAAATTAGGTCGCGACGATTTTGAGTTTTATTTTTAGTAGATTTTTGATATTGGCAAAGGCGCGATGCGGGCATCGCAACTGAGCAAATATAAAAAAGATGCAAAAATAAAGCCAAAAGCGGCCGAAACAGGAACCATCCTACAAAGAATATTAAATTACTAATTTATAGAACCTCCCTCTACCCTTACCACTCTTATGCCCGGCGCCGATTTTCGCGGTGCAAGGTAGTCGTGAAGTGATATTCTGTCGAGTATCACTTTTTTCTCTTTTGAGGATGCGTGCAGCATATGCAGTTTGCCATTCTGCCATACGGCTATTCCCTGATGTGTTACATCGAGCCCTTTTATTGTGGTTACTATGGCTATGATGTCGCCGTTGCGTACGGGAAGCCTTTTTATGTCCTGCGAGAGCAAGTGCTTGGGGATGTAGGGGCAGGTTGTGTTCCTGAACGGCCTTTCGTATTCTGCTATTTTGGCTGTGAGTATACTGTCGCTGTTCAACTGCATATATTTGTCGGGGTTTCTGCTCATAAAGCCGAGGTCGAGTTTCTGGCTTTCTTTGAAGGCTTTTCCCGAAAGTTCGCGCACGATGCCCCTCTTTTCGCCATCTGCCACCCACCAACTGAAGTAGTGCAGGCGGCTCTCGTAGCCATCGCAGATGCCGTTGCGGTAGCGCACTTTTTCGAGATTTTTACAGAATGTGGAAAAGTCGCATTTCCCCTCGCCGACGGTGAGCGCAAGCGCAAGTGCTTGGTCTACAAATGTCGAGCAGTCCACTGCGCTGATGTTTACTGTCAGTTTTTCGCTTTTCTCTCTGTCGAGCGTGCCGCCTACGTAAGGTGTTCCGAGGAAGAGCTTGCCTGCTTCGAGCAACAGTTTGCCGGTGTCGCTTTTTCTTATTGGCTTAAGCCGTTTAAGCATCTTTACTACTTTTATGCTGTCGTCGGCAGTGTAGCGTATGTTGCGGCTGTGCAGTTGTGTGGAGATTGTCAACAGTATTGCGAGTATAAAAATTATGTTTTTCATGGTGGGTTGTATATCTTTGAGATTTACCACGAAGATACAAACTTATTTTGTAATAATGCTCAGTTGTATTATCTTCGTGGCGAAATTTGTTGTATGTAATGAAGAAACTACTTTTACTGACAGCTTTTTTGTCCCTCTCGTCGATTGTAGCGGCTCAATTTTCGCGGTCGTTGTCGGCGAATATCGCGTCGTTGCAGATGGTGCTCAACGACGATTGGTCTAAGCCTGCCGTGCTTACCCTCGGCAGCGACGATGAACTGTTCTTTTCGTTCGACGAGCTTTCGCATAAGTACAAGCGTTTCACCTATCGGTTGACGCATTGCAACTCCGATTGGACGCCATCGGAATTGCATCAGATTGACTATCTTGACGGATTCAACGACCGTCCTATCGACGATTGGGAAAATTCGGTGAACACCACTCAACTGTATACACATTACACCTTTGCGCTTCCCAATGATGATGTCCGCCTCAAGGCATCGGGAAATTACAAACTCGAAATTATCGACGACGACTCGGATGCTGCGGTTGCGGTATTTGCCTTTGCCGTACTTGAACCGCGACTGAAGATCTCGGCAAAAATCAGTGGAAATACGGATATCGATACCAACGAGTCGCATCAGCAACTCTCGTTCGATGTTCATGTGGGAGGGTACAATATAATGTCTCCTGCGACTGACATAAAGCCTGTTGTTTATCAGAATCGACGCCCCGACAACTGTGTCAGCGGCATTAAGCCTACATACATTACCGGTACCTCGTTGCAGTATGTCTACAACGAAAATCTTATATTCAAAGGCGGCAACGAGTATCGCCGCTTCGAACTTACCGACCCGTACGCACCCGGACAGAATGTCGACCGTGTGGAGTATGCCGAGCCTTATTTCCATGCTCAGCTTTATGTGGACGACATGCGCCCTACCCACACAAGCGACCGCGATGAGAACGGCCGTTATTTCATAAACACCCTTCAGGGTATGGGTCACCCGATAGAGGCCGATTATGCCGCGGTGCATTTTACCCTCGATGCTCCGTACGACGGCGAGGGCGACTACTATCTTTGCGGCGACTTCAACGGTGGCTTTTTCGGCCCGCACAACCGCTTGCACTACGACGACAGCGAGGGTGTTTACCGCACCGTGCAACTGCTTAAGTTGGGACTCTACAACTACCACTATCTGTGGGTGCCCCGTGGCGGGCATAAGGGTGTTACTGCCCGCGCCGAGGGCGATTTTTACAGTACTGAAAATGAGTATCTCATAATGATATACCACCGCGATTTTGGCGGCCGTTACGACAGACTTGTGGGTATGTTGCAGCTCTCCTACGACCTTGAACGCAATTAGTTTTATGCAATAAAGTCGTGCAGTTGCGATTGCAGACGCTGCCGGGTGAAGAAAATACGGCTTTTCACTGTGCCCAGTGGCAGGGATAGCTTTTCGGCAATCTCGCGGTATTTGAATCCCGAAATGTGCATTGCAAATGGTATCCTGTACTCACTTGGCAGGCTGTTCACTGCGCGGCGTATCTCCTTGATGTCATAATTGCTCTCGATAGATTCAGCCTCAAGTTCCTGAGTCTGGTTGATGTGGTAGAGATTGTCGGTGTGGTCGACAAATGTCTGGTCGCGCACCACTTTGCGGTAGTTATTGATGAAAATGTTACGCATGATTGTGTACACCCACCCTTTGAAATTGGTGTCGGGCATATACTTATCCATGTTGTCGAGTGCCTTTAGTGATGTTTCTTGCAAAAGATCATTCGCCTCGTCTCTGTCGGCTGTCAGTTTGTATGCGAAGCGGTGAAGCTCCGATTGGACTTCCAGCAGTTCTCTTCTAAATTTTGCAGCATCCATAAATTGTTTATTTTATACTCGGCGCATTGTGTGCCGGAATATAAAACAATCTTCTGCCGACTTTGTTCTTTGAACTTGCTAAGGTTTTTAGGGGCTTTAAGGACTTTAGGGTCTTTAGGGGCCTTAAAGACCTTAAGGCTCCTTTTTATCGCAAAAAAAAACGGCAGCGCCATTGGGGCGCTGCCGTCGATATTGTTCTTCGCTATTGGGCTGTTATTCGATTGTAGCAGCAAAGCCACCGCCGGGAGCAAAGTTGATCTGAACCTTGTCGCCCTTACGTACCTTGCGTGTGCTCATCTTGTAGTCTTCGGCATCTCTGTGTACGTTTACACCATCTTCCCAAATGGTCATTTTGTACTCCTTGCCTGCTTCGAGGAAGTCGAGTGTAACCTCCTTCTTGCGTGAAGTCCAGTCGGTCATACCGCCCATCCACCATTTGTTGCCGTTGCGGCGTGCCATGATGATGTAGTCGCCTACAGCAGCGTCGAGAGCGTGTGTCTCGTCCCATGTTGTGGGAACCGGACCGAGATATTTCATCATGTCGGCCTCTTTCTCGTAGTTTGTGGGACGGTCGCAAAGCATCTGCAAAGGAGACTCAAATACTACATACATACCAAGCTGGTGACAACGTGTACCCTGAGACATGGGGATTAAGTAGCGCTCAACAAATTCGCCTTTCTTAGAGTTACGCATAGCACCGGGAGTGTAGTCCATGGGACCGCAAGCCATACGTGTGAAGGCAAGTGTAACGTTGTGCTCGGGTGTGAGGTCGTCTGTCCATTTGTTCTGCTCACCACCGTAAACACCCTCAGATGTAAGCATGTTGGGGAATGTGCGTGTGATACCTGTGGGTTTGTATGAGCCGTGGTAGTCAACGAGCAACTGAAGGTCGGCTGCACGTTTGGCTGTGTTGTAGTACCAGTCAACCATCCACTGGTCGTCGCGCTGCATGAAGTCGATTTTGAGACCTTTTACGCCCCACTCCTTGAATTTGGGAAGAGCCTCGTCCATCTTCTCTTCGAGTCCCAACCATGTCATCCAAAGGATGATGCCCACGTTCTTCTCCTTACCGTAGCGGATTAGCTCTGCAAGGTCAATCTGGGGAACAATGTCAAGGACTGTCTTTCCGGTGTCGTACCATCCTTCGTCGAGAACGATATACTCAATACCGTTCTTTGATGCAAAGTCGATGAAGTATTTGTAGGTCTGTGTGTTTACACCGCAGCGGAAGTCAACGCCTGTGAGCGAGCAGTTGTGCCACCAGTCCCAAGCAACCTTACCGGGCTTGATCCATGATGTATCCTCAATGCGTGAGGGTGATGCGAGTGCGTAGAGTGTGTTGCTCTCAAGAAGCTCAGTGTCCTTGTCGGCAATAACAACGGCACGCCAGGGATATGAACGGTTGCCTGTTGTCTTTGCGATGAAGTCGGCTCTCTTTGTAACAACCATGTCGCGGTCTGAGCGTTTCTCTGTCTCAAGTGCGTAGGCAGGGAAAATACCCTTGAATGTGTTGCCCTCGCCCTTCTGATAGTAAACGCCGGGGTAGCTTTCGAGGTCAACCTCGGTGATGATCATGCGCACTCCGTTGTCTGTTGCAAGCATGGGGTGGCTGGCAAACTTGTCCTTTGCGATTGCGCCCACTGTTGTGTCGATGAACTTGCGCTCCTGATGTGTGTACATAGAGCCCTCTTCGGGGAAGAGAATCTTGTTGTCGTTCACGAAGTTGTAGGCAACAGTCTCGTCGATTACGTTAATCTCCTTCTTGCCGAAACGTGTTACGAAACGGTAGGCTACAGCATCGTCGTAGAGACGGAAGATAACAGAGTATTTTCCGAAGTTGAATGTACTCTCGTTGTACTTCATGTTGGCCTTGCTTGTGCGCACGGCGATTGTGGGCTCAAATACCTCTTCGACTGTCTTTGTCTTGGGCTTGAGCGATTTTACTTTTTCACCTGCAACAATGCCGTTGCTGAATTTCATGGCGATGGGCATTTTTGCGAGCACCTCTTTGCCGCCGAATTCCACTGAGTAGTAGAGTTTCTGGTCTTCGATGCTTACATTGGCCTTAATCTCGCCCGAGGGTGAAGAGAGGGTGGCTGTCTTTTGAGCCGATACAGTGAGCACTGCCATGAGTGCAATCACTGCCAATGAAAGGAATTTCTTCATCTTTTAATTGTGTTTGATTATTGATTAGGGTTTATTGTTCAAATGTGTGACCAACAGGAATCTTTGCAAGATTTCCATGATGTTGGCGAAGTTAGTGAAAATTTAGGAAAATTGGACTAACTTGGCATAAAAATGGTTGCTGTATGAAAAATAACGTTGTGTTATTGCTTTGCATGATAAGAAATATTCTTCATTAGCCAAAAAACTGTTCCTATTTCCCAATTACGCTATTGTCTCTGAGTACAGAGTTTACCACCTCTATGAGCATCTCCTTCAGTTCGGCTATGAATTGTTTGGCTTCGTAGCTGTGGCGCTCGATGTCGCGAAGCTTCTTCTCCCACTGTCCGGTAAGTTCGGCACTCTTCAGCAACTCGTTGCGTATGAGTGATATAAGTTCCACTCCCATAGGGGTGGCAAATATGTTCTTCTTTTCGTTGCGTATGTAGTTGCGCTTGAAGAGTGTCTTTATTATTTCGGCGCGGGTGGATGGACGGCCTATACCGTTCTCTTTCATAAGGTCGCGCAGCTCTTCATCGTCGACGGTCTTGCCGGCGGTCTCCATTGCACGCAGAAGGGTAGCTTCGGTGTAGGGCTTTGGCGGTTGTGTCATCTTTTCGGCAAGTTCGGGGTAGTGTGGACCGCTTTCTCCTTTTGTGAATGAGGGCATAAGTTCGTTCTTTTCCTCCTTGTCGTTGTCTACAGGCTCTTGTGCAAAGACTATGCGCCATCCGGGGTCGGTTATCTGCTTGCCGGTGGCCTTGAAGTTTACACCGCCGCTCTCGCCGAGTACAGTGGTGGTGCTGAACTTACATTCGGGGTAGAAAATGGCTATGAAGTGTGTTGCCACAAGGTTGTACACTCTCTTTTCATTCTCGGTGAGTGCCTGCGGGTGTACGCCAGTGGGGATTATGGCATGGTGGTCGGTTACCTTCTTGTTGTCGAATACCTTTTTAGATTTTATCAACGGCTTGCCCATGAGGGAAGCTGTCAGCGGTTGATAGTCGGTAAGTCCTTTCAGTATGCCTTCGCACTTGGGGTAGATGTCCTCGCTCAGATAGGTTGTATCTACGCGGGGGTATGTGGTGTACTTCTTTTCGTATAGCGACTGTATTGTCTGCAATGTAACGTCTGAGGTCATTCCGTACTTCTTGTTACAGTCTACCTGCAACGAGGTAAGGTCGTAAAGACGGGGCGGCAGTTCGTTGCCCTTTTTTGTCGCAATGTCGGTTACGGTGAAGGGCTCGCCGGAGATTTTTTGCAGTGCCTCTTCGGCTTTCTCTTTCTCTTCGAATTTGCCCTCTACCACACTGAATGTTACTTCGCGGTACTTGGTCTTAAGCTCCCAATAGGGCTTGGGGACGAAATTTTCTATTTCGGCCTGTCGCTTTACAATCAGTGCGAGGGTTGGTGTCTGCACACGACCTATAGACAGCACCTGACGGTTGCCGCCATACTTGAGTGTGTAGAGTCGGGTAGCGTTCATGCCCAGCAGCCAATCGCCTATGGCGCGACACAGTCCTGCCTCGTACAGCGACTGGTACTCCGACTGGTCTTTCAGCGTGGCGAATCCCTCTTTTATGGCCTCTTCGGTGAGGGATGATACCCATAGGCGCTTTACGGGGCATTTTGCCTGCGCCTTCTGCATTATCCAACGTTGTATAAGTTCTCCCTCTTGTCCGGCATCGCCGCAGTTGATGATGCACTGGGCACCTTCAATCAGTTTCTTTATTATGTAGAACTGCCGTTCCTTGCTGCGCTCGCCCATCAGCTTTATGCCGAATTTGGGCGGAATCATGGGCAGACTGCTCAAGCTCCAGCGTTGCCACATCTCTGTGTAGTCGTTGGGTTCCTTAAGCGTACACAGATGGCCGAGCGCCCATGTTACGCAGTATCCGTTTCCTTCGAAAAATCCGTCGCGCGGAGCTATTGCGCCCAATACTTTGCCAATGCTCTCGGCGACGGACTTTTTTTCAGCTATACATAGAATCATTCTTACTCTTCTTATTCTTCTCTTTCCAACAATACTTCCATCAGTTCGCACGCGGCTTTTGTTACGCTTGTGCCGGGGCCGAAGATGGCAATGACGCCTGCACGGTAGAGAAAATCGTAGTCCTGTGCGGGGATTACTCCACCGGCAAAGACCAAGATGTCCTCGCGGCCTTGTCTTTTTAGCTCTTCGATGAGCTGGGGGATGAGTGTCTTGTGTCCGGCAGCCAACGATGATACACCTATTGCGTGTACATCATTCTCTATGGCGTCCTTAGCTGCTTCGGCGGGTGTCTGGAAGAGAGGGCCCATGTCTACATCGAAGCCGCAGTCGGCATACCCTGTGGCTACCACTTTGGCGCCGCGGTCGTGACCGTCCTGTCCCATCTTGGCTATCATCACTCTGGGACGGCGTCCCTCTCTCTTTGCAAATTCTTCTGTGAGGGCGCACGCTCTTGCGAAGCTCTCGTCCTGCTTGCTCTCTGCCGAATACACTCCTGATATTGTTCTTATTACTGCTTTGTAGCGTCCTGCTATCTTTTCGCAGGCGTCTGATATTTCTCCCAATGTGGCACGCACTCTTGCCGCTTCCACTGCACATTCGAGCAGGTTGCCTTCGCCGCTTGCGGCGCATGCGGTGAGCTTGTCAAGGGCTGCTTTTACCTCATCCTCGTTGCGGGCAGCCTTGTTGCGCTCAAGTGCTGCAAGTTGTTGTTGCAGTACAGCGGTGTTGTCGATTTCGAGTATGTCTATGGGTTCTTCCTTGTCGAGACAGTAAGCGTTTGTGCCCACTATCATCTGAGAACCGTTGTCGATGTGTGCCTGTGTGCGTGCGGCGGCCTCTTCGATGCGCATCTTGGGGATGCCTGTCTCTATGGCTTTTGCCATTCCTCCCAACTGCTCGACCTCTTCGATGAGTGCCCATGCCTTTTCGGCAAGCTCTTTTGTGAGGCTTTCGATGTAGTATGAGCCGCCCCATGGGTCAATCTCCTTACATACGTTGGTCTCCTCCTGGATGTATATCTGTGTGTTGCGGGCGATGCGTGCCGAAAAGTCGGTGGGCAGGGCGATTGCTTCGTCGAGGGCATTGGTGTGCAGCGACTGTGTGTGTCCCATTGCTGCTGCCATCGCTTCTATGCAGGTGCGTCCTATGTTGTTGTAGGGATCCTGCTCGGTAAGCGACCATCCCGATGTCTGGCAGTGGGTGCGCAGAGCCATCGATTTCGGGTTCTTGGGGTTGAACTTGGCGATGATTTTTGCCCACAGCATACGTGCGGCACGCATTTTGGCTATCTCCATAAAGGGGTTCATGCCTATGCCCCAGAAGAACGATAGACGGGGCGCAAATGCGTCGATGTCGATGCCCGCAGCTACGCCTGCGCGTACATATTCAAGTCCGTCGGCGAGGGTATATGCAAGTTCAATGTCAGCCGTTGCGCCTGCCTCCTGCATATGGTATCCCGATATTGATATTGAGTTGAACTTCGGCATATTCTTCGATGTGTAGGCGAATATGTCGCTGATGATGCGCATGGAGAATGCAGGGGGGTAGATGTAGGTGTTGCGCACCATAAATTCCTTAAGAATATCGTTCTGTATGGTTCCTGCAAGCTCTTCGAGTTTTGCACCCTGTTCGAGGGCGGTGTTTATGTAGAAGGCGAGTATTGGCAGCACTGCACCGTTCATGGTCATGGAGACTGACATCTTGTTCAAGGGTATACCGTCGAACAACTGTTTCATGTTTTCCATGCAACAGATTGATACACCTGCTTTTCCTACATCGCCTACCACACGCTCGTTGTCGGGGTTATACCCACGATGGGTGGGAAGGTCGAATGCTACGGAGAGTCCCTTCTGTCCCGATGCGAGGTTGCGGCGGTAGAAGGCATTGGACTCTTCGGCAGTGGAGAATCCTGCATACTGTCTGATGGTCCACGGGCGGAAGGCATACATCATGGAGTAGGGGCCGCGCAGGAAGGGTGGAAGGCCTGCCGCGTAGTCAAGATGCTCCATGTTTTCGATGTCCGTCGCTGTGTAGACTTGCTTTACTTTTATCTGTTCGGCTGTGTCGAATGTCTTGCACTCAGTGTTGCAGCCGGTTGTGTTGCCTGTGTTGGCAAATATATCTATGTTCTTGAAATTCTTTCTCATGGCAACCTCCCTAAAGTTTGTTGTTTATATCCTTCAAGGTCTCCAGTACATTCACGCGTACATGGATGAAATTCTCTATTCCTGCGGCCTTCAGCTCATCGCTGCATGCAGGGGCACCGGCTACTACAAAGAGTGCCCTGCCTGCGAGTTTTTCGTATGCGGGGATTGCATATTCGGCATACTCCTCGTCGCTCGAACAGATTACAACAATGTCTGCTTCTGCCTTCAGCGCGGCTTCTATGCCCTCGTCAACTGTTGCAAAGCCGAGGTTGTCGATTATTTCGTAGCCTGCAACACCAAAGAAGTTGCACGAGAATTGTGCTCTTGCCTGTCGCATTGCGAGGTTACCTATTGTGAGCATGAAGGCTTTGGGGCGTTTCGCTCCCTCCTCCACGCTTATGCGCAGCTGTTCAAAATCTTCGGCAAGGCGGCGCTGCGAGAGTGTGTTCTCTTTGGGAGTGTTTGTCTCTCCGCAAATAGAGCAAGTGTTTGTTGCTCTTGCTCCACCGCTTGTTTCGCTGAAGTTGGGGTATTGGTTGGTGCCGAGAAGAATCTCCTTGCGGCGTGCGGCAGCTGTGCGGCGGCTCTCTCCGTCGGCATAGACCTTCTGTTGCACGCTGTTGTTCTCTACGGCGTTGAGGAATCCTCCGCTCTCCTCTGTGTCGAGGAATAGCTTCCATGCCTCTGTCGCAAGGGAACTTGTCAGCTTTTCAATGAAATATGAGCCTGCGGCAGGGTCGGTTACTCTGTCGAGGCGGCTCTCGTTCTTCAGTATAAGCTGCTGGTTGCGTGCGATGCGTTCGGCAAAGTGTGTAGGCTTTTCGTATACAGCATCGAATGGGGTAACCGTTATCGAATCGGCGCCTGCGATGGCAGCACTCATAGCCTCCGTCTCTCCGCGCAGTATGTTTACATATGCATCGTAAATTGTCTGGTTGAATGTGGATGTTACAGCATGGATTGCCATTTTGCAATCATCGTCGCTGTTGGGCTCGTACTCCTTGACTATATTGGCCCACAGCATACGCGCGGCGCGTATCTTGGCAATCTCCATGAAGAAATTGCTCGATACACCGAAGTTGAATTTAATCTTCTTCGCTGCCACCGAAGCAGGGATGCCATTTCCTGTGAGAATGTTCATGTATTCATTGCCCCAAGCGAGTGCGTATCCAAGTTCGCAGGCAATGTATGCTCCGCTGTTGCAGAGCGCGGCGGCATCCACTGTAATACAGCGGTAGCCGGGAAGTGCCGACATCAGGTCGACGAGCTTCGCCATTGTCTCTGCATAATTGTCAATCCTCTTTCCTTTGGTGAGCAGCGCACCTATCGGGTCATATTCGATGCAACCGCGTAAATTGTCGAATTTACATCCTTTTTCCTTGTAATATTCTATAAGCAGTGCCGCAAATTCGTAGCTTTTCTTAGGGCACACCTTGAAGTTCAGTTCCACTCCCTCGGCGTCAATGCCGTCGAGCAGTGTGGCTACAAATGCAGCAGATACCTCTTTGCCTTTTATTGAAAATCCCAAAGAGTTACATCCCTTTTCGATTAGGTTTTTGGCCTTCTCGTTGGCTGCGCTTGCACCATCTTCGGCAATCTCTTGTCTTATGAACCAATTGTTATCCTGCTTGCATCCGCGTGTGAAAGGATATACTCCCGGATGCAAGTCTTTTGTATATCCATCAATATCCTCTTTGCGATAGAAAGGCTGAACATCAAATCCCTCTGTGGTTCTCCACACAAGCCTCTTCTGAAAATCAGCACCTTTGAGGTCTTCAGTTATCTTATTCATCCACTCTTCGGTAGCAATCGGAGGAAATTCTGCGAACAGCTTCTGTTTATCTTCTGCCATAATTTTTGAGTTGATGTTATTAAATACCAATTATAACAATACCTTATTAAATTTTTCAAAGATAGTGCAAACCGAGCGGAGAACAAAATAAACCTTTGTTTATTTTTTCTTCCGAGGTGCCGCCTATCTTGGGCGAGAGCCAAAGTAGTGCAAACCGAGCGGAGAACAAAATAAACCTTTGTTTATTTTTTATCCCGAATTATGGTGCCAGTGAGAGCAGAGTAAAACTTGTTTTATTCTGCCGAGCGCCGCCCATAATCGACGCAGTCAAAGTGCCGCCTATCTTCGGCGAGAGCCAGAGTAGTGCAAACCGAGCGGAGAACAAAATAAACCTTTGTTTATTTTTCCCCTGTCCATCCGCATTTGCAATGCGGATGTTTTGAGTATCAGCATTTACAATGCGCTTTTATAATCCAATTGGACATACATAAGCGAAGACCGATGTGCATAGATTCATAATAGGTTTTATTTTAAGCGCATCACAGATGCTTATACTCAATCCTTCGCGTTGCAAACGCGAAGGGACGGGTGGGAGAGTTTTATTGATTAAAATTCAATGGTTTAAAGAGTTAAAACTATTCTTTTAGGTATAATATCGCATAATCATTCAAAAAAAATCTTATTCCCCCCCCCTAATAAGTTAAATATTTTTAAAATAAAAAAGGAGGCCGAACAGGAGCCCCCTTGAAATTGTTATATGATTGTACATAGAATCTACTTCTTCCTAAACTTCTCAGCCCAATACATTCCTGCAAGCACCATCACTGCGCCGACAATGGCAATAGGTGTTATACGCTCGCCGAGTACCAGCCACGAGGTTACCATCGTAACCACTGGATTGAAATAGATGAAATTGGTTGCTCTGACTGTTCCCAGTCTGTCAAGAACAAAATTCCAGAGAGTGTAACAGATGAGTGATGCTACACAACCTAATGTGAGCAGGTTTATCCACACGACAGGCTCGGCATCGGCCACAAGTTCCCAACGTGGGGCGTTGCTTATGAAGAATGGAAGAATAGTGAGTACACCGTATCCGAATACCTTTCGCATGATAAGCAGAGTGCTGTATTTGCCGGCAATGTAGCGCATCAGCAACGAGTAGAGCGTCCAGCAGATGCAGGCTGCAAAGGCAAGCCCGTCTGCAAGCGGTGAGAGCTTGAGCACGAAATTACCGTTGAACACAACAAGCGCTACGCCTATAAGTGCCACCAACGATGCAATGAGCGCCTTGCGCCCCAAACGCTCCGATGGATAGAGCCACCCCATCAATAGCGCGGTTGTCAAAGGCGTAACGCACACAATCAGCGACACGTTTGAGCAGTATCCGTATACAAGTGCCGTATTTTCGGTGGCAAAATAGAGTGAGCCGCCGGTGATGCCAAGCAACAAAGCAGCAGCTTCGTCTTTGAGATTGTCAAGAAACAGACGCTTGCCCGCAAAAGGAATAATAAACAAATATGCCAGCAGGAAACGGAATAGAAAAATCTCCTCAGGGTGAAGCCCTGCATTGATAAGAACCTTTGTCTGCACAAAGGTTGTCCCCCAGATGCAGACAACGAAAAAGGCTGTCAGACAAGCCAATATTCCATTACCTCCTCCGATAGCCTTTTTCATATGCAGTTCTATATTATTATAATGTGAGAATTATTCGATATTCATCTGCTTGCGAAGCTCGTTGGCACGTTCAAGCGCAAGATGGATATTGTGGCAAACATTCTTCTCGCCTACCATCTTCTTTACACCTGCTTTCGTAAGAGTCTCGTCAACCTTGTCGCGTACACCGGAGAGGATAACCTCGCGGCCTTCGGCCTGCGACGACTGAATGAAGATTTCAAGGTTGTGAAGTGCGGTAGAGTCGATGAACGACACTTTACGCATACGAATCACGCGGATAGGTACGGGAGAGGACATGCGTGTGAGCTCGTCGAACTTGTTGGCGATGCCGAAGAAGAATGGGCCCTCAATCTCGTAAACTTCAACACCGCTGGGGATAGTCAGACATTCGTCGCCATTCTCGCCATCGTGATGAACCTCCATTTCGTCTCTGATAACAGAAATGTTTGTGCTCTCGGTCATACGCTTCATGAATATTACAATTGCAAATACGAGTCCTACCTCTATCGCAAGTGTAAGGTCGAAGAATACGGTGAGCAGCAATGTAACAAAAAGTACTGTAACGCCGGCAACCGACTTGCGGCACATCGATGCAATGGTTCTCCAACCGCTCATGTTGTATGATACCATCACAAGCACACCTGCAAGGCAAGGCATGGGAATGCGTCCCACGATACCTCCGAGGAACAACAGCACCAACAGCAACACAAATGTGTGAACAATACCTGCAACGGGAGTTTTACCTCCATTGTTGATGTTTGCCATGGTACGCGCAATAGCGCCCGTCGCGGGAATACCTCCGAAGAAGGGAACAACGATGTTTGCAATACCCTGACCGATAAGTTCGGTGTTCGAATTGTGTCTGTCGCCGATTATACCGTCGGCAACCATAGCCGAGAGGAGTGACTCTATTGCACCGAGCATGGCGATGGTAAATGCTACGGGTGCAAGATTCTGGATTGTGGCAAAAAGGCTCATGTCGCCCTCGAGTGTGGGCAGACTGAAAGAGGGGAGTCCCGAAGGAAGCTCATAGAGATCGCCGATTGTCTTTATTGAAGTAACACCTGCGTAGTCCTTAAGCAACCATGCTGCTATAGTCATTATGATGATGGCAAGCAACGAGCCGGGTACTTTTTTGGATACTTTAGGGGTTAGGGCGATGATGGCAATGCTAAGCAATCCCATAGCTGCGCTCCACCAGTCGATGTTCGACATATTGGAGAAATAGCATATCCACTTGTCGATGAAGTTGGCAGGAACCTCGGAAATTCCAAGGCCTAACAGGTCGTTCATCTGGGTAGAGAAAATGGTGATAGCAATACCGCCGGTGAATCCCACGATGATAGGGTAGGGCATGAACTTTATTATGCTACCCATGCGGCAAAGTCCCATGATAAGCAGAATCACACCTGCCATAATAGTGGCGATTGTAAGTCCTGCGAGACCATACTGCTGAATAACACCGTAGATGATAACAATAAATGCACCGGTAGGTCCTCCAATCTGCACCTTTGAACCACCGAATACAGATATCAGGAGTCCTGCAATGATGGCCGTAACAAGACCCTCAGTGGGGCCTACACCGCTCGCAATTCCGAATGCAATAGCCAAAGGAATTGCAACAACACCCACAATCATTCCCGCCATCAGGTCCGCGCTGAACTTCTCGCGCGAATAATTTTTGAAAATCGAGAAGAATTTCGGGCTGAAATCAATCAATTCACTTACTTTCATTTCTTTCTATATTATCTTGTCGAATGTGTCTGTTGTGAGTGAACTGCTTTTCTGTCAATAGGTTGTAGTCCGTTTGGCGGTAGCAGTCCTTGAAAGAGGGTGCAAAGGTACAATAAAATCGTTAAAAATTTACACAATGATACTATTTTTAACGTTCTTCGGAAGTGGGATTTTAAATGTGGAGATTCTTTTATTGTGAATTCGATATAATGTAAATAGGATATACTCTCCCTCTTGGATAAGAGGGAGTGCCCGCAGGGCGAGGGAGTTTGAATGAACACCCAAGCAAAAAGTCTCAAATAAGCCGAAATAACATCGCAAATATAGAAACATTTTCTAATAAAATTTAAACAGCTTCTTAAACTTTATTGCATTTCTGTAGTCAAAATAATGGTGAATTCATAAATGACACACTAAACGACAAAATAGGATTATGAAAAATATATTTACAGCATTACTCCTTCTGATTGCACTGTTGCCATCTGCAACAATAACGGCGCAGACGACATCCAAGAAAAAAGTAGGAACACTTAGCGGAACCATTGTCAGCGAAGGCGAAAAGGAACCACTCCCGAATGCGGCCATCCAGCTGTTTACCCTCCCCGATACAGTATTCAAGGCGGGCAACGCAAGCGACCTTGAAGGCAAGTTTACCATAAGCGTCGAAGCCGGCGAATATCTTATGCGCATTACATACGTAGGTTTCCTTTCGCAGGAGAGCAAAGTGAAGATTGCTGCCAAGAAGACCAACAATATCGGCGAGGTGCAGTTGAAACCCGATGTTGTTGCGCTGAAAGAGGCAACTGTGACGGCAGAGGTGCCTCCTGTAACAATGAGCGAGGATACTATGGTATACAACAGCGCCGCATTCCGTGTGCCGGCCGGCTCCATGCTCGAAGAGTTGCTGAAAAAATACCCCGGAGTGGAGGTTGAAGAGGATGGAACCATCAAGGTTAATGGCAAGACTGTCAATCGCATCCTTATGAAAGGTAAGGATTTCTTTGGCACTGACAAGAATATGGCGCTCAAAAATATCCCCGCAGAAGTGGTGGACAGAGTGAAGTTCTACGACAAGGACAGCGACTTCAAACGTGTTACGGGTATAGACGACGGCGAAGAGGAGACTGTGCTCGACCTGCAAATGAAGCGCGGTGCCGACCAGGGCTGGTTCGGTAATACCGACGTGGCCTACGGTTCGCACGACCGCTATTCTGCAAAGAACACCACCAGCTACTTTACCGACAAGTCGCAGATGTCGCTCATCCTTTCTGCAAACAATATAGGCGACCGTGGATTCCGCGGTGGCGGCGGTTCGGGCCTTGTAGCAAGCAAGATGGGAGGATTCAACTTTGCCACCCTCAGCGATAAGGTGGAGACCGGTGGCAATCTCCGTTTCAACCATCGTGATACGGATGCCAGAAGTTACACTTCAACAGAGAATTTCATGACAGCCGGCAATGCCAACCAGTTCTCTACGAGCAACAATACTTCGCTGAGCCGTTCGAGCAACATAAACGCAGACTTCCGCCTCGAATGGAAGCCCGACAGCCTCACCAACATCATCCTGCGACCTTCTATGTCTTACTCAACCTCGGATAGCTGGTCGAAGAGCGCTTCGGCAACATTCGATGCCGACCCCTTTAAACAGGGCGAAGAGTATCGCATGAATATGTTCGGCACAGTGCCCGCCGGTTACGACTCGATAGCCATCAACCGCAACCTCAACGAGTCGATGAGCAGCAGCGAAAGCCGCTCAGTCAATGCCAATCTGCAAATTAACCGCCGATTGGGGAAGGTGGGCCGTAACCTTACCTTTGGAGGTTCATTCAGATATTCGGACAGCGAGAGTGATAATATCTCAAACAACGATGTAAAATACTACCGTCAGGGTGCAGGCAACGGATATGTAAGAAAGCGTTATTCGACCACTCCCAATACAAATTGGAGCTACAGCGCACAGACAAGCTACACCGAGCCGCTGTCGAGGATTGCTAACTTGCAGTTGAGCTACCGCTTCAACTACAGCTACAGCAACAGCGACCGCGCAACATATGTATTCGATAACCTCGACTACAGCCCTCTGCTCAGCTCCAACTACCACTTCCCCCAGCTGCCTGAGGATTATGAGCAGTACAAGGATAACGACCTGAGCCGTTACTCTACCTACCGCAATATGAATCATGATGTTACGGCAATGGTGCGTTTCGTTACCGAAAAGATGAATCTTAGTGTAGGTGCATCGTGGTTGCCGCAGCAGTCGCGCATGAAATATCAATATATGGGTGTAGATACAGTGCTCAAACGCACAGTGAACAATTTCACCCCCAATGTCCGTATGCGCTACAAATGGTCAAGGAATACCACTCTTAACCTTAACTACCGCGGCCGTACAAGCCAGCCCTCGATGACCGACCTTCTGGATATAACAGACGACTCTAATCCCTTGAACATCACACAGGGTAACCCCGGACTGAAACCTTCGTTTACCAACAACCTCAATGCCTTCTTCAATACATACAACCCCGAGGCGCAGCGCGGAATGTTCGCCAACCTGCGATTCTCGAACACCATCAACAGCATAAGCAACAAAGTAACATACAACGAGGAGACCGGTGGTCGCACCACACGTCCCGAAAATATCAACGGCAACTGGAATGCAGGTGGAGGTTTCAGTTTCAATTCGGCAATACCCGCGAATACCAAGTTCACATACAGCACAACCACCGATGCGAGCTTCAACCACGGAGTGGCTTACATCAGCATGAAGAATCAGAACAGTGTGCGCAACACTGTAAAGACTACAAGCATAAACGAACGATTGAGAGGAGGTTACCGCAACGACTGGTTCGAGATTACTCTTAACGGAAGCCTGCGCTACGACAATTCGAAGAACGAACAGAATCCCAATCAGAATCTCGAAACATTCAACTTCTCCTATGGTCCAAGTACAAACATACTGCTCCCGTGGCAGAATATCAGACTCTATTCTGATATTTACATGAGTAGCCGTCGCGGATACAGCGACCCGTCGTTCAATACCAACGAACTTTTGTGGAATGCTCAGATTTCGGCAAGTTTCCTCAAAAGTAATGCACTTACAGTGTCGTTCCAAGTGTTTGACATTCTGCACGAGCAGAGCAACGTGAGCCGCAATATTTCTGCCATCATGCGCAGCGATACTCAGAACAATGCCATCCACAGCTACTGTATGCTGCACGTCATCTATAAATTCAATCAGATGGGTAACAAGGAGATGCGCAACGGCATGAGAGGATTCCCTGGTGGTGAATTCCCCGGTGGTATGCCTTTCCGCGGTGGAGCCGGCGGCTTTGGCAGAGGCGGTGGCGGCTTCGGCGGCGGTGGCCGTTTTTAAGCGATGATGGTATATCGATAGTGAAAAATTCCGTATGTCTCTCTTGGGATATACGGAATTTTTTTTGTTGATATTTGCAAAGCATTTGTAATATATTCCTCCTCTTGAAGAGGACATTGCGTAATAAGCAATGTTTGCGACGACGAAAGCTTTAGCTTTCCAAAGGAGTGCCGAGCTTGCGAGGTCATTCAAAAACATAGTTTTTGAAGACGGAGGAGTTCTCTTCTCATCGCATTTTTTTGTTCTACGATAGATTTTAGAACTCCCTCCGAACTTTTTTTGTAAAAAAAGTTCTCGTCCCTCTTCAAGAGGGACAGTGTCCCTGTCCATCCGTAATTTGCAATGCGTATGCTTTGAGTATCAGCATTTACAATGCGCTTATATAATACAATTGAACCTATATAAACGAAGACTGAAGTACATAGATTCATTATAGCTTTTTAGCGCATCGCAGATGCTTATACTCTATCCTTCGCGTTACAAACGCGACGGTACCGAAACCTTTTGCTTGTGTATTCTTTCAAACTCCCTCCCCCTCCGGGTACTCCCTCTTATCCAAGAGGGAGAGCTGTTTTTCTTGTCTTTCAATTGGTTACATAAACTCCTCCTCTTGGATAAGAGGACATTGCGTAATAAGCAATGTTTGCGACGACGAAAGCTTTAGCTTTCCTAAGGAGTGCCGAGCTTGCGAGGTCCATTCAGCTTGCTGAAGACGGAGGAGTTTGATGGTTTTGCTTGCCGTGTTCTTTCAAAAGAAACTTAAAAAGCTGTCCCTCTTCAACAGTGTTTTTAGTATGTTTTTTAAAGATATTAGCAAAAAAAAACTTCGGGGAGTAGGTTGGGTAGAACTCGCATAACAAAACAATCAATGCCGCTTCAAATGTTTTTCTTGAAGCGGCATTGATTGTTTTGTTATGTATTGATAGAGTATCAGTCTCTCAGTCTGAATCCTGATGCTTTTGCCAATATCGCAGCCTCTGTGCGGCGTGCGGCGAAGAATGCGAGTGCGTTGAATACAAGCATTATGAAGGGGAACAGCAACTGCACTGACAGTATGAACGATGCAGCGGAAAGAATCCATGCGTATACTCCCAAGAGCAGGTAGTAGCCGATGCTGAGAAGCATACCGAGTATGGATACTCTTTTCTGTAGGTCGAAGTTCTGGAATCCCGATACTATAAGTCCGAACAGGTTTACTATTGCTGTTACTATAAGAACTACTCCCAAAGCTACGGGCGAGTGAGTGACTGTGCCGTCAGCAGCTTTGTAGCTGAAGTTGGTGAGTTCGTTTGTTGCTCCGCTTGGCTCGATTATCTGCAACATTGTAGAGCACAAGGCTGCTATTGCAAGTACTGCCGAAAGCAGATAGAATATCTGGTAACTGCGGAATTTCATAGATTCTTAATCTTCTGCTTCGTTCTTCTCTTTCGAAAGGTCGCGGAAATATACTTTTCCTTCAATGAACTCCTGTGTGGCAATCAATGTGGGCTTGGGCAGACGCTCGTAGTAACGTGAGATTTCCACCTGCTCCTTGTTTTCTGACTGCTCTTCGAGGTTGTCGGTTCTTGAAGAGAATTCGTTGAGCTTTTTCAACAATTCTTCCTTGAGCTCACCTGCTATCTGGTTGGAACGCTTGCCTATGATGGCTATTGATTCGTATACGTTGCCGGTCTCTGTAACAAAGTCGGCCATGTTGCGTGTCATTGTTGTGGTGGGCGCGTTTGTCTTTTTGTAGTCCATATATTGTTTGTTTTATATTATTCGTTTACTATTTTCAGTGCTTTGCGGTAGTATTCCTCGGCCTCTTCGATGTATTTGCTTTCAGGGAATTCGTTCTTGAAAGCGTAGTATTCGTCTATCGTGTCGCGGTAGCGGTCTACCTGTTTTTCCTCCACGCTCTTGTATGCCATTTTGTATTTTGCACGCAGGATGAGTATGGATAGCTCTTCGCGCAGTTTGGTGTAGGGGTAGTCCTTGAGCGCGTTCTGTGCCGTTACTATGCAGGCCTGGTAGTTGTTGCGCATGAGGTCGAAACTGCCGAGGTCGTAATAGAGCTTTGCCGATAGGTAGTCTTTTTCCACAAGGAGGTCGTGCATGGCAAGGAGCATCTCCTGTGTCTCGTCGCGGTATACGCTTCCGGGGTAATATTCCATGAACAACTGCAATTCCTGTATGGCGAGGTGTGTGCTCGACTGGTCGAGCTCGGGAACGGGGATGTTCTTGAAGAGCGATTTTCCGCAGTGGAAACGGGCTGCTTCGGTGTAGACACCGCGCTGGTAGGTTGTGTAGTATGTCTTGAAATATTGCGATGCTGTTTCGTAGTCGCCCGAATGGTAGTAGCACATGGCGAGCATGTAGAGTGATTCTTCGCCGTTGCGGTGGCCTTTGAATATGGTTATAAGGTCTTCGAGAAGCGAGGAGGCATGACCGTATTTCCCGCTTACGAAATATTCTTTGGCGGCTTCGTAGCGACACTCTACATCACTTGTCTTCTGCAGTTTGGTGTACTGCGAACATGATGTCAGCAGCGACAGTATGGTTATAAGTGTAAAGAGACTCTTCTTCATTTTTGAAAAATTCGTCTGCAAAGATAGCTGTTTTGCGAGGAAAATGCAACGGTTGTTCCTTATTTAATTGTTTTTAAAGAGAAATAACATTGGGCGGTTCTCTTTTTTTATTGTATTTTTGCCGGCATTATGGGAGTTGATTTAATAAGAAGTGTGTTTGTTGTGGGGATAGGCAGTTTTGTCGGTGGAGCTGCAAGATTCCTGCTGTCCGCTGCAATGAAGAGTGTTGGTGGCGGATTTCCGTGGGCTACATTGGCTGTCAATCTTTTGGGTTGCTTAGCTATTGGTGTTGTATATGGCTTTTTTAGTCGTGCGGCTAATGGTGGTGGAGATACAGCCTTGTTTCTTACGTTTGGCGTCTGTGGAGGATTTACAACCTTTTCTACTTTCTCCAAAGAGGCTTTGATGATGCTTCAGTGTGGTAATTATTGGGATGCTCTCTGTTATGTGTGTGTGTAAGCGTTTTTGCAGGCGTTGCCTTGACAGGGTGCGGCTATTTGCTTGCTCGATAGTGTTAACTGATTTATAGAACCACCCCATAACTTTTTTTCACACAAGAATTTTTAAATAGCTTTTTTCATCGGCTTAAATTGTCTATCTTCGCATATTTATATGATATTGCGAAATGAATTTTGAACTTATATCCGATTATCATCCCACAGGCGACCAGCCTGAGGCTATTGCACAGTTGGTCGATGGCATAAGGAGCGGAATGTCCGCTCAGACTTTGCTTGGTGTTACCGGTTCGGGTAAGACCTTTACAATAGCGAATGTCATAAAGGAGATTAACCGTCCCACTCTTATCCTAAGCCACAACAAAACATTGGCTGCACAGCTCTACAGCGAATTCAAGGGCTTCTTCCCGAACAATGCTGTGGAGTATTATGTCTCTTACTACGACTATTATCAGCCGGAGGCGTACATCCCGACTACCGATACTTATATTGAAAAGGATTTAGCCATCAACGACGAGATTGACAAACTGCGTCTCTCGGCTACATCGGCACTGCTCTCAGGACGCAAGGATGTGGTTGTAATATCTTCTGTGTCGTGTATATACGGCATGGGTAATCCGTCGGATTTCTACAAGAATGTGATAGAGATAAAGCGCGGTATGCGGCTCGACAGAAATGTATTTCTGCGGTGGCTTGTGAGCAGTCTTTACCAGCGCAACGACTTGGAACTCAATCGAGGAAACTTCAGAGTAAAGGGTGATACCGTAGATGTGAGTCTTGCTTACAGCGACCATGTGTTGCGTGTGCTCTTTTGGGACGACGAGATTGACAGCATTGAGGAGATAGACTGCGAAACGGGCAGGCGCATAACAGACTTCGATGAGTATAAGATATACCCGGCGAACTTATTTATGACCACGAAAGAGAGCACCCTGAACGCCATTGCCCAGATTGAAAAGGATCTTGCCGACAGAGTGGACTACTTCAAGGATTCGGGCAGGGATTTCGAGGCGAAAAGACTCTATGAACGTGTTACTTACGATGTTGAGATGATGCGCGAACTTGGGCACTGTTCGGGTATAGAGAATTATTCGCGCTATTTCGATGGCCGGGAGCCGGGTACGCGTCCCTACTGCCTGCTCGACTTTTTCCCGAAGGATTTTCTGTTGGTAATCGACGAGAGCCATGTGAGTGTACCTCAGATACATGCCATGTATGGCGGCGACAGGGCGCGCAAATTGAATCTTGTCGATTTTGGATTCCGCCTGCCTGCCGCACTCGACAACCGTCCGCTGAAGTTCGAGGAGTTCCAGGAGATGACCAATCAGGTTATATACGTGAGTGCCACCCCCGACGACTATGAGCTTCAGGAGAGTGGCGGTGTTATTGTGGAGCAGTTGATACGTCCCACAGGACTGTTGGATCCTATTATCGAGGTGCGCCCGTCGATGAACCAGGTGGATGACCTGATGGAGGAGATTGAGGTGCGTACTCGCCGCGAGGAGCGTGTGCTTGTAACGACGCTTACGAAGCGCATGGCCGAGGAACTTACCGCTTATCTGCAAAAGCATGGTGTAAGGTGCAATTACATTCACAGCGATGTGGATACTCTCGAACGTGTGCAGATAATGACTGACCTGCGCGAGGGGTTGTACGATGTCCTTATAGGTGTGAACCTTTTGCGCGAGGGTCTCGACCTGCCCGAAGTGTCGCTTGTGGCCATACTCGATGCCGACAAGGAGGGATTCCTGCGAAGCCACCGTTCGCTCACGCAGACTGCCGGTCGTGCCGCACGCAATGTCAATGGTAAGGTTATATTCTATGCTGACAATATAACATCGAGCATGAAGAAGACTATGGACGAGACGCGCCGTCGCCGCGAAAAGCAGATTGCCTACAACGAGGCAAACGGAATCACTCCGCAGCAGATACGCAAAAGCATTGGCAATGCGCTTACGAATGTCTATAAGGAAGGTACACGAAAGGCTTACGACGAGGAGAGTGTGAACATTCGTGCGGTTGCCGACCCGATAGTGGAATATATGAGCCGCGAACAGCTCGAAAAGAGCATCGAGCGTACGCGCCGTCTGATGAAGGAGGCTGCCGACAAGATGGAATTTATAGAGGCAGCGCAGTACCGCGACGAAATGATGAAATTGCAGGAACTGCTTGATGGAAAGAAATAAAAAAATTATTATCAAATATATTACTTGTCCATCCGCATTTGTAATGCGGATGCTCTGAGTATCAGCATTTAAAATGCGCTTAAATTCAGAAGTCTGTTGAACTTGCACAAACAAATAAGGAACTGGAAAAATACTTGTAATGAGTAACTGAATAAGTTCCTGCCCTTTAAGGGGACATTGCGTAATAAGCAATGTTTGCTTTATGCGAAGCTCGGCTGCGCTCGTTTACAATTGCAAGCAAGCTCGCATTGTACTCGCTGGCACGAGCTTTGCGACGACGAAAATTCGTGCAAAT
>SUXT01000019.1 GCA_015060835.1 Bacteroidales bacterium | reverse complement strand
ATTTCCAAAAAATAAGAAAGAAAAGATGCCGAAATAGACTCAAATAAGCCGAAATGAACATCGCAAATATAGAATTATTTTTCAAGAAAATTCAAACAGTTTCTAAGAAGCTGCTTATGTAAGCAGCCTCAGAGCACCCATCCTTTTACACCTATAGAGAATCCAAAAGGGAGAGTTTATACACCGAACTACTGTACGGTGTTATCTGTTTCAGACGTACGCAATTCATCAATATTGCACTTCGAGAGTTTTTCAAGCGCCTCTTTGGATGCTTTCTGCTGGCTCTCGCGTTTTGAAAAGCCATCACCTGTACCAAAGAGTTTTTCGCACACATACACTTCACTCACGAAATATTGTCCATGCGAATTGTTCCTCTCTTCCACCAAACGATACTCCACAGGGAAATGCTTCTTCTGCGACATTTCTATCAGCCGGCTCTTATAATTTACATCCGAGATTGCTGCGTCAGCCACGTTTACTACATGGTCGAACACCCGTTGCAGAAGGAATCGTCTGCAAGCCTCGTAGCCCTTATCGATATACACAGCACCTACAAAAGCCTCAAAAGCATTGCCATATACATTATTGTTGTGCTGACGGCCCACATTGTGGGATTGCACAAGTTTGTCGAGTCCCAAACCAAGAGCCACCTTATTGAGGGTTTCGCGGCAGACAAGGTTGCTGCGGGATTTTGTAAGGAAGCCCTCGCGCTCCTTTTTGAAACGCGCATATAGCAAATCAGAGACAACCGCATCGATTATTGCGTCGCCTAAGAATTCGAGCCTTTCGTTGCACATAGCCCTCTTTTTCTGCGCACTTGCAGTCAGGGAGCTGTGGGTAAGCGCAATTCTGTAAGGCTCAAGAGAACCGGGCAAGAAGCCCAATATTTCATACAAAACACGATAAGACTCCTTATCCTTACGGAAAAGGAGCCTTATTTCGTTATAGAGTTTTCCAAACACGTTAAAGTATATTATATTTTTTTGAATGCAATACTTGTATTGTGTCCGCCGAAGCCAAATGTATTTGAGATTGCAGCATTTACAACTCTCTCCTGTGCTTTATTGAAAGTGAAGTTGAGGTTGTAGTCTATATTCTCATCCTCATCGCCCTCTGCGTGGTTTATAGTCGGGGGGACTATATCGTTCTTGACACTGAGAACAGTAAGCACCGCCTCAAGCGCTCCTGCGCCTCCAAGCAAATGACCTGTCATGGATTTTGTCGAACCGATATTCAACTTGTATGCATGCTCACCGAAGACACTCTTTATCGCAGCCACCTCAGCTATATCACCTGCAGGGGTAGATGTTCCGTGCGTATTGATATAGTCGATATCTTCGGGCTTAAGACCGGCCTCTTCAAGTGCGTACATCATGACCTTAGCAGCACCTTCGCCATTGGGCAGGGGAGCTGTCATATGATAGGCATCCGCCGAAAGACCTGTACCTGCAACCTCGGCATATATTTTGGCACCGCGTGCCTTTGCGTGCTCATACTCCTCAAGCACAAGACAAGCACCACCCTCTCCTATCACAAAGCCGTCGCGACTTTTGCTGAAAGGACGGGAAGCCTTCTCACACTCATCATTTCTGGTAGAAAGGGCATGCATCGAGTTGAATCCTCCCACTCCAACATGACAGATTGCTGCCTCGGCACCTCCGGCAAGCATCACATCCGCTCTTCCCAAACGTATCTGGTCAAAAGCATCGATGATTGCGTTCGAAGACGAAGCACACGCGGAGGTCGTTACATAATTAGGTCCCTTGAGACCATACTTAATCGACAACATTCCGCAAGTCATGTCGGTAATCATCTTTGTTATAAGGAAAGGTGTGAATCGGGGGCCGTTCGACCGGTTCAGCACAAATGAGCCATATTCCTGTTCGAAAGCACGCAAACCGCCTACTCCCTCACCATATATTACACCGAAGCGATCAAGGTTCTCTTTTTCCAAGTCTATGCCACAATCGCGCATTGCCTCCATTGCAGCAGCAATACCGAAATGGCTGTGGGCATCAACCTTGCGCACCTCCTTTTTATCCAAAAATTCTGCTGCATCAAAGTTCTTGACCTCACAAGCAAAGTTGGTCTTGAACATTGACGCATCAAAATGAGTAATAGGTCCGGCGCCGCTTACGCCTGCTTTTGCATTTTCCCACATTGTGGGAACATCGTTTCCGATGGGCGAAACAGCACCCAGGCCTGTTACAACAACTCTTCTAAGTTTCATCACGAAACGTAAGAATTAGATTATCGATGAGTGATTACTTGTTGGCTACTTCCTGCTCAACAAATTTGATAGCATCGCCTACTGTAGAGATTTTCTCTGCGAGGTCATCGGGAATTGAGATACCGAACTCATCCTCAATCTCCATAATAAGCTCTACTGTATCCAAAGAATCTGCGCCGAGGTCGTTTGTGAAGCTTGCCTCGTTTGTTACCATAGACTCTTCTACACCGAATTTCTCAACGATAATGCTTTTTACTCTTGATTCAATTTCTGACATAGTTATATGTTTTTGAAAGTTTATGGTGCAAAATTATGATATTTTTCCAAATCTGCCAAGAAAAGAGAGAAAAAAGCGCCTGCGTACTTGCACATTTTTCATTTTTTGCGCAAAATCATGCGGTTTCGTACAAAATTACATTGATTTTCACACATTTCTCTGCACATGGAACACCTCTTCATTGAGCACCACCGGTTCAACATCAAAAAAGGTTGCCGCGAATATTCGCGGCAACCTTTTTTGATGTCAAGTATTGATTTGCTTACTTTTTCAGTGCTTCGTCAGCTTTTGTCTGGGGAAGAATCTCCTCAGCGAACATATATGCACCGGTCTTAGGTGATTTCACCATTCTTACCACCTTTACAAACTTTTCTTTGTTACCGGTCTGAAGTGTTGCAACTGCTTTCTTTGCCATAGTCTGTTATTACTTAATTTCTTTGTGAACTGTTACCTTTTTCAAATAAGGATTGTATTTTTTCAACTCCAAACGCTCAGTTGTGTTCTTACGGTTCTTTGTTGTGATGTAACGTGACATTCCGGGAACACCGCTGCTTTTCTGCTCTGTACATTCAAGAATTACCTGAACGCGATTACCTTTTACTTTCTTAGCCATAATCTTTCCTCCTTACTTTTAAGCGTCAAGTACTTTAATATCCTTCCATGCTACGAAGCCTTTGCTTACAGCATCCTTAAGAGCTGCATCAAGACCTACACGGTTGATTATTCTTAACCCCGCTGCACTCACGCGCAACTGAATCCAACAATCTTCTTCTACGTAGAAGAATTTCTTAATGAACAAGTTCACATTGAAAAGACGCTTTGTTCTTCTCATTGAGTGTGATACATTGTTACCCACCATGGCTTTTTTACCGGTGATTTGACAAACTTTAGACATTGCTATATATATTTTTTTTGTTTAATTCTGTAGTTACTCCATTCTAACAGCGTGCAAAGGTATTACTTTTGCGGCAATCTTGCAAACAAATAAGTGATTATTTTAAAATCCACATATTTTTATAGCAGATTTTCACCATTTTAACAAAATCGTCAACTGTACTTCTCAAATAATTCAAAAATAAAATTTAAACATCTTACTACAATTCCAGTAGTTTACGCTTCAGAAATTCGAGCACGTTTATTATTGTTGCTTTTATATTTTCATCGCGTCCCCTGTCGGGCAATTGCAGAAGAGTAGCACTCAGCGTCCCTGCGACTACTGCCGCCACCCACACTGTGCCCACAGGCTTTTCGTCCGTCCCGCCACCGGGGCCGGCTATACCTGAGGTTGCTACAGCACAATCTGTTTTCATCAGCGACGACACTCCTGTAGCCATTGCACGTACTGTTGCTTCGCTCACTGCCCCATACTCTGTCAATATTTCTTCGGGAACAGCGAGAACGGAACTTTTAATTTCGTTGGCATACGCAACCACACTCCCTTTAAAGACATCGGAGCTTCCGGGACATGAGGTTATTGCGGCAGCTACCCCGCCACCTGTACAGCTTTCAGCAGTAGACAGCGTCATATGCCTGCCTCGTAATAACTCATTGATTTCCGCGGCAACTGTTCTTATTTGCGCATCCATTTCTACAATACTGTACGAGTGAAGACAGGCTTGTCCATTTCGCAAAAATCCTTATCAAGGTATTTGTGATAACCGACTATACCTATCATTGCTGCATTATCGGTGGTAAAGCCGAATTTCGGTATATATATTTCCCATCCGTAGCGCTTTGCATAATCGGCATACGCCGCGCGGAGGGCTGTATTTGCAGAGACTCCGCCCGAGAGCGCGATGCGCTTTATTTTCAGAGCTTTCGACGCCTTATAGAGCTTATCCATAAGTACCTCTACTACCGTCCTCTCAAAGGAGGCTGCAAGGTCATTCCTATGCTTTTCCACATAATCGGCATCTTCGGCTACGAGTTTGCGCAATGTGTAAAGAAAAGAGGTCTTCAAGCCACTGAAACTATAGTCATATCCTGGTATATGCGGTTTGCTGAAGGTATACGCCTTTGCATCGCCTTCGCGGGCAAGGCGGTCTATTATAGGACCGCCGGGGTATCCAAGTCCCATTATTTTTGCGCATTTGTCGAGAGCTTCACCGGCCGCGTCGTCGATAGTTTGTCCAACTATTTCCATATCCTTGTAACTATTCACCTTAACAATCTGTGAATTGCCACCTGAGACCATCAGGCAGAGAAAAGGATATTCAGGAACATGCGGTTCCACACCCTGCTCTTTTATAAAATGCGCCATTATGTGACCTTGCAGATGGTTGACATCTATCATGGGAATACCCAGCGAAGCTGCCAATCCTTTTGCAAACGACACGCCTACAAGCAGAGAGCCCATAAGTCCGGGACCTCTGGTAAATGCGATTGCGCTGAGTTTCTCTTTGCCGACGCCCGCTTTCTTGAGCGCAGCATCCACTACAGGTACTATATTAAGTTCGTGCGCGCGCGAAGCAAGTTCGGGTACTACGCCACCGTACTGCTCATGCACAGCCTGACTTGCCGTAACGTTTGAAAGCACTATATCGCCAAGCATCACAGCCGCCGAAGTATCGTCACACGACGACTCGATAGCCAATATATACACCTCGTTATTATCTTTTTCCGCCATAAGGGAAGGAGCACAAGTTATTAAATTATATCCGAGGGTGCGCCGTCGTCTCAGCCACACCCTCGATATTTTTCCTACAATAATACTTTACAAGTATATCTTTTTGCACCGTCTGTAAAGCGGAGCATATACATTCCGGCAGGAAGCGAAGAGAGGTCTGCAGGAGCATTTCCAATCACTGCACTGCTCAACACCGAGCCCGCCGATGATATTACTTCCATACGGGTATTCTCACCGAAGCCATTGCCTGACACAGTAACCTTTTTGAGCACAGTATCCACATTTACCTCAGGGGTACCATCTGCCACCACCTGTGATATTGATGTTGTCAATCCATTCTGCGAAAGGAGATAGATACCGGCATCGATATACTGTCCACCTGTTGTTTGATGACAGTGGATAGCGATAAGATTATCCGCATCGTAAACAAGTTCATTCTTCACAGCAGCTGTGAAATCCACAACAGAATAGTTATTATCGTGTCCTTCGAAAGAGGCCATCAATCTGCCGTTGATGTAAATCTCGCAATCCTCATCGTGGTTAATAAGCATCACAAGGCTGTCGGCAAGTGCACGGTTAGCACCATCGAGACGAAAGGTCTTACGAATCCAGATATCAGAAGTGTTCCATGTGGTTCCAATCTTCGAGTTGGGTGTACCCACAGTTCCGAAGCCCGATTTCTTGGTACTCCACTTGCTGTCATCGAATGAGGTTGTATTCCATCCTTCAGCAGGAGCGGTTGTTGTCATCTTCCACATTTCGCCACCTTCAGTTGCAATAGCAATAATGGTATCTTTCTTCAAAGCTCCCTGTGTAAGGCGATTATTGATTTGAGCCATTCTTGCAAAATCGACCTTCTGCACAATTCTGTCGTATGTGATAAGACCGTTTATCTCAATTTCAACATCGGTAATCTGAGTATATACAGCACCGCCGAGACCGAAGCAGTCGCGGTATTTGATAAGTTCAGAAACATACTGCTCGTATGTATCCATAAGCTCTTTGCGGCTGTTCATGGTTGCATAACCCCAGTCGCCTGCACCCCATGTATGTCCATTCTCTTTGTATTTGAGACCGCCATACTCACCGCAGACGTTTACAAGACTCTTATTGGGGCAAACAACACAAGCAGGATTGGGATAGTGGTGAATATCCCACACATCACCCACATATGTCGAATGGACACCATATTGGCTATCCTGGTTCACAAGACGTGAAGAATCAAGCGACTTGACATATCTTACGAGTGTCTCCACATCATGACGTCCCTGGCTCTCGTTGAAGATAATCCACATTATGATAGAAGGAGAGTTATAGAGATTCTGAATCATCGCAGTCATCTCTTTCTTGAACTGTGTCTGGTCAAGACCTACACCACCGTATGAGTTTCCTGAAGGCATATCCTGCCATATGAGCATACCCAATCTATCGCAATGGTAATACCAACGACGAGGCTCAATCTTGATGTGCTTACGAATCATATTGAAGCCCATCTGCTTTGTTGCCTGAATATCGTAAAGCAAAGCCGCATCAGTAGGAGCAGTATAGATTCCATCGGGCCAGAAACCCTGATCGAGGGGACCTATATGGAAGAGAGGTTCGTTGTTGAGGAACATTCTTGTAAAGCCGGCATCCTTTGCAAGAGATATTTTACGCATTCCGAAGTAACCCTTCACGCGGTCGAGTGTATCGCCATCGCAGATTACCGAGATATTGAGGTCGTAGAGGAAAGGAGAATCGGGCGACCACAATTTTGCATCGGGAACAGGTACGACTGTCTTTTTGCCCTGAACAGCGGTAACTGATGACACGACAGCATCACCATCCTTCACTTCGAGCAATACCTGTGCATCGTTATCGCCTTTAACGGTTACGTTGACAGCCACATTACCCTCATCCACATTGGGGACAACAGTATATTTATCGATGTGAATATCCTCTACGGGCTCCATCCAAACGCTCTGCCAGATACCCGATGTCGAAGTATACATGATTCCGCCGGGGCTGAGTGTCTGCTTACCGCGGGGCTGACCGCCGAGGTCTGTGGGGTCGTACACCTTCACAACAAGCTCCTGCTCGCCTTCGCCTGTAAGATATTTTGTTACATCAAATTTAAAGGGATCGTATCCACCCTTGTGTGTACCCACACTGCTGCCGTTGACAAACACTTCACACTCGTGATCAACCGCCTCGAAATGAAGGAGCAGATTCTTGCCTGCCCACTCTTCGGGAACAGTAAAGAAACGTCTGTATGCGAAACGACTGTAATCTTTCATTATACCCGAAATAGCCGACTCAACGGGGAAAGGCACAAGAATCTCCATGCTGTATGCCTCTTCGGGTTTTCCTGAACGGTTGGCAAAGAGAGGCTGGAAGTCCCAAATACCATTGAGGCTCTGCCACTGTTTACGTTCCATCTGAGGACGGGGATATTCACCGAGTACATTATTTACATCAATATCATCTGTAAATGCACTCTTCATGGGGCCTTCTTTCATCTGCCACTCAATCTTCTTGAGCTGTCCCGACATCTGACAAGTAAGAGCCGCATCGAAATATCTGTATGAGTTCTTACGATAGCAGTGTACTGCAATTGTTGTCTCGCCATCGAGAGAGATTGCATCCAATGCCTCTTTGGCAATTGTTACATTTTCGGTTTTTATACCGTTCTTTTCGAGCGAAGCAGCAAGCACACCGTTGAAGTAAATCTGGCAGACACCGTCGCGAATAACCTTCATAACTATAGTATTAAGGTCGCTTCTCTTCATTCCTGCGAAGCTCACATTCTTTCTGAGCCACAAGTCACTGGTTGTCCACTGAGTGGTGATGGGGTGAGTAGAGCGTGCCATTCCGAATCCCGCTTTTCCCTCACTCCATGCAGAGTCGTCGAACGAGGGTGCAGCCCATGTTAATGAATCGGGAGCTTCGGTTACATATTTCCATGAAGTAGGCTCCACATCCGCAGTGGTCATCATTGTCTTTGTAGTGCTGACAGAGTGACGATAGAGACCGACATCGACCATCTGCGCACCACCGCCGTTATAGCAGTGTACGGCAATCACGTTCTTCTCGCCTACAGCGATGCTGTTCTTCGCCGCATCGGATATTGCCACATTCTTATACTCTGTTACATAACCGCCACACTCGACTGCAAGAACATTATTGATATATATTTCACAGTCCTCATCGTGACACACCGAGAGAATAAGACTGTCTACCACATGCGCCGAATAGCCTTCAAGGGTAAATTCCTTACGCAACCATATGTCAGATGTTCTCCATGCGGTGGTATTGTAGGTAGGGCTGTTTGAGAACGAGCCATTACCGGTCGACCACGATGAGTCATCAAAATTCTTACTCTTCCATGTAGAAGAGGGTGAGGTTGTCGTGTACTTCCATTGCGCCTGACCATCTTTTGCCGTCGGTATTATCGGCGTTGTGGTGAAGCTTGTAATTTCATCCTGTCCTGATACGGGAAAGATGTTTGCGCATACTGCAACAAAAAGCATTGCAATACACAGGAATAGATGCTTTTTCATATTGTATAATTTTAATTGTTCAGCTTTTAATAGCGTTCAAAAGAGACTACTTTCGCCCACTCTTTGCGCACCTTCTTACGCTTGGGCTTTGCCGCGTAACCAAGTGTTACAATGAGCATCAGGCGTTTGCTTTTGGGGATACCCACAAGTTCCTTTATCTTTTTTTCGTCGAACCATCCGAGTATACATGAGCCTACACCCTCCGACTCGGCTGCAAGCGTCATATAAGCCGATGCAATCCCCAGATCCATCATAGGGAAATCCTTGTCTTTTATACCGCACCCCAAACGCGAGGTTATATTGGTCGATTCGTGGGTAATAAGCACAAGAGCCGAAGCATCTTTTGCAAATTTGTTCATACCCAGACTTGCCGTTGCAGCCGCAACCTCCTTAAGCAGTGCATCCTCGGTTATCACGGTAAAGTGCCACGGCTGTCCGTTGCATGCCGATGGCGCTAACCGGGCAGCCTCAACAATGCGTTCGAGTACTTCACGCTCTATCTTGCGCCCGGGTTCATAGGCGCGGTCGCTCTGACGAGCATTGACAAGTTCAAGGAAATCACTCATGTGGCATCAGTGTTTAAGCATACGGGCAATATATTTGCCTATAATGTCAAATTCAATGTTCACTACCGAACCAACTGCCAGGGTATGGAAATTGGTGTTTTCATAAGTGTAAGGAATAATAGCCACGGTAAATGTGTCATCCGTAGGTTCGCACACGGTAAGACTCACACCGTTTACACATACAGAGCCCTTGTCTACTGTCATATAACCCTTTGCAGCCATTTCATCATCCTTCTTGTAGCGGAAGGTGTAGTACCAGCTACCATCAGCATCGAGCACCTCCACACACTCGGCAGTCTCATCGACATGTCCCTGGACAATATGTCCATCGAGACGACCGTTCATCATCATACTGCGCTCCACGTTCACCTTGTCGCCCACCTTCAGCAGGCCGAGGTTAGAGCGTTCCAGCGTCTCTTTCATCGCAGTAACGGTATATGTATCTTCAGTCAGCTTAACCACAGTAAGGCACACGCCATTATGGGAAACGCTCTGATCTATTTTCAATTCACCTACAAACGAGCAGGTAAGCGTCAAATGCAGGTTCTCCTGTTCTTTCACAAGCCCCGTAACGGTGGCAAATTCTTCTACTATTCCGGAAAACATAGTTATCGCAATTTAAATTTTATGCAAACTTACGAAAAATCAGAGAAAAGGAGCTGTTTTTGCTCATAAAAAAATGGTTTTTCATATAAAAAAACTACATTTGTATCAAAAGCACACACATATATCATATTACCATGAATAAAAAACTATCCAATCTTTTAAAATGGTTCACCGAACCTATTGATGAGGAAAAAATAGCACGAAGCAGAAACAACTTCAATCCCGTCATCGAATTAGAGAGAGAACTGGCACAACAGATATACACCGCACTGCAAGGCAGTGTAGTCGAAGAGGTCCTGCGCAAGACAAAAACAACAAGCCACGACACATATTGGCGCAGCATCATGGAGGGGCACAGTCTGAAAGTGGAAAAGGAACTTCTTAGCGACCTTTACGATCTCTGCCACGAAGTAAAGGAGAAACTGAAATTCGAAGATAAGGTCGACTTTTACATCACAGGCGACTCATCCGTAAATGCATTCTCTGTAGCATCTTCGGATGAAGGCGAGCCGCATATCGTAAACATAAACTCTGCTCTATTCGACTTGATGAACCGCGAGGAACTGAAATTCGTAATAGGCCATGAGCTCGGACACATAATAAACAAAGACACCGCCCTTGCCCGCCTCATACAATTTGTATTCCCCGCGCAGACAGCACCACCTGTAAGTCTGCAATACAAGATAAGATTGCACGAACAGCTCGCGGAGCTTGTGGCTGACAGATACGGATACATCGCCACCGAAAATCTCGGAGTCTGCGTAACTGCATTCTTCAAGCTTGCCTCAGGCCTCGATCTTGAGAAGATGAACGTAAGCATCGACACTCTCATAGCCGACAACAATCGACGCCTGGAATATTTTCTAAAAGACAAAGGCGTAAGCCGCGCATCGCACCCCGTCAATCCCATACGCATACAAGCACTGAACCTATTTGCCACCTCCGAGAGCGAAGAGGAACTGAACATAGGTATGAACGAGCTTATATCCATACTGCTGAAGGTGGGCGACAGCGAACTTGACGAACAGTTGGCTCTTTTCATAGCCTCAGCCGGTCTGCTGGTAGCAGGATGCGACAAGGAAATCAACGAAAACGAGCTTGACAACATAATAGAAGTGCTTGCCGGACTAAAAATATTCCCGCGCAAATTCCTCGAAGAGACAGCGCAGGGCGACGTTGGTCAAATCTTCAACGACTCCGTAGAAAACATTTTGAAGATTAACCCCGGAATGCGCGAACCAATGCTCAGCTATATCATACACATAGTACTCTCCGACAAACTTATCAACAAAGAGGAGGTTGAATTCATCTACCAGTTCGGCGACAGCATCGGATTCAGCGAGATTGAGGTTGCAAACGCCATAGCAGAGGCCATCCAACAGAACTATGTTCCGAGTCTCGAATCAATCTGCTGACAGTTTCAGTAGAGTTACAACAGCAGAGGAACGCCGCCCGGCGTTCCTCTGCTGTTGTAAAAAGGATAATATATTCTTTTAATTTTCAAGATAATAAACCACCGTAGTAACTACTCTTACATGTTTGATATAAGGAGTATTTTCGTCGCGTGCGGTTATTGAGAATGTACCTTGATTGGCATTTCTTATCTTACCCAGACGGCTATCCGAATCCTTTGCAAACTTCTCGGCAGCACTACGCGCATTTTTCGTTGCCTCTTCAATCATTGCAGGCTTTATGTCGTTGAGCGCAGTAAATTCATACGACACACGATACTGGTAATCGTCACCGACTATAGCAATTCCCTGCTTCATCAGTTCAGCCTGTTCGAGCATCATCTCGCGCACCGCATCCACCTTGTCCGAAGTAACGGTAATCACACTTGTAGCCTTGTAGCGGTAAGGGCTGTTATCCGATGTATATCTGTCGCCCTGCTTGTCGTAGACCGATGGCGGAGAGACACTTATTTCACTCTCGGCAATGCCCTTCGACTTCAGGAAATCCACAATCGCTGCATTCTTACGAGTAATAGCCTCATACATTGCAGCAGGGTCATTACCAGCCTCCTTGTAGACCAGCGGCCAGACAACAAGGTCGGCCTTGACATCCCTTTCGGCAAGTCCTTTCACACTGACCACACGCTCCCTCTCAATGAAGCGGTCTACCGCACTCTTGGTTATAAAGCCCAAAATCACTATACCCAGCGCCAGAATCAGCGCCTCTATTCTATAATTTTTCATCATTTGGAAAAATATTTTATTCGTTGCAATATTCGCAATTATATTTCATATATCAAATACAACAAGTGTTAAAATAATCTACAGAAACACATACCACCGTAAAAGGCATATCTGCATTGGAGAAGCGTATCAGCGGAACATCGGGAAAACCACACAACGGCAAGCGCTCCACACCCTCCACACATCCTCGCCCCGAAGCATTCTCGAATTCGTAAGAATAGTTAACCTCAAGCAACAGTTCATTGTCCGCGTCGAGCCTTGCCGACAACATACAGAAACGCCAGCAGGCTGGGTGAAGCCTCGAAAGCCCCGAGGCAGAAGCGTACATTGGCACCACCCTCTCATCCGAAGCACCGGGCCGCAACATAGTATAACCGTAAAGCGAAGAGACATAAGGAGCAAGCAAAGAGCAGAAGACCATTTCCTCTTCTGCCCCTACCACTCTTACAGGCCCAAGCATCACATTGTCACCCACACTCTCGACAAACGAAAAGAGCAACACAACAGGGATTCTCTCACGACAACATGCAACCGCACTATACGACGCACCGCGATGCCCTACCCCCTCCTGCGAACACGACAGGAGAGAAAAAGCCACAACCAACAACACACACAGCACCACACGCATAATAACAGCAAGCATACATATAACCTGCAACTACAAACACTTAATACAGCAAAAAAGTTCTATCAAATCAAAAAATATCTTTACACAGTTACCTTTTTATTGTATAATTTTTGCACACCGGCAACACAAAAAAGGCATATAGTTTAGACAACTATAAAAAAAACACTATATTTGCGTCCAAATAATCTTTCGTATATCCAAATAATCAACTTTATTTTATTTATCATGAGAAAAAATTTACTTTTAACCTCACTCTTGTCGCTGTTTGCTCTTGCAGGCTTCGCACAAGAGACCGTGCAGTGGCCCATCACGCTGACAACAGCAGACGGCCTCCCCGGTGAAAAAATTGTACAGAACTATGTGTACAGATCAAATGTCTACAAACTGGATGAAGCAGTGAACACACTCCGCTTCACCGTTGTCTCTACCAACACCGTCGACGAGCTCACAAGCAACAGCCACGATGGTATCTCAGCCTACAACGGTACCGGTTTCCCCTTCTTCACCATGAGTGAACTTCGCATCTACGATGGCGACGGCAACCTCGTACCCTACACAGCAACCACCAACGCAGCACAGATTGGCGACGGTGGCGGTGTTGAGGCACTCAACGACCAGAACGAGCTTACCTACTTCCACAGTACCTACTCAAAAGGAGGTATGCCCCACGCTTACCACTACATCGAGCTTGAGCTTGAGAAGCCTGTAAGCACTTTCTCTTTCAACTGGAACACACGTTCACGTTACTACAAGAACCTTATCACCTACATGGGTATCACTCCCGGAACAGAGTATCTCCCCTACCTCGAACAGGAATTCACAAAGGGCGAGCAGGTAACCTCTCTGGAGGATCTCAAAGAGGAGGGTGCACTCTTCATCATCAAAGGTAATGCTCCCGACTATGAGGTTGAAGGCGAGTCGGCACGTACCTGTCTCGGAAACGTATATTTCCACTCACCCTACGGCGCAGCAGAGACAGCATCGGCAGCATCGGCATTCTATCTCATTCCCGATGCAAACAACGAGGATGTATACAAAATCTGCTGGTTGAACAACAACCACTATGTAATTGCCCCCACATCGGTATCAGGCAGCACATGGGCACACTGGACAAACGACGAGCTCAATGCAGCTTTCATCTACTTCAACGAGTGCGACGAGACAGAGGGCAACTTCCAGCTCTCAATGAACGAAGGTTCATGGCTTATCGGCGCTGACGCATGGGGTAAGATGAGCATCGTAGAGAACGACGAAGAGAAAATAGCGGCACTTTCACGTCCCACATCATTCTCATGGACAATCTACAAGGCCAACATCAACGGTGCAGCCATCACCGAGCAGTTGCAGACAAGCATCGACGACGCACAGAGACGTCTTGATGAAATCGGTCTCGTTGAGGAAGAGGACAACGGAGAATTCGATGCACTCACCGAGGCAGTAGCAAAAGCCAACGCACTCGTTGCAGACCCCGAGGTTCCCGCAGCAAGCATCATCTCATGCAAGAGAGAGTTGAATGTACTCACAGCAGCATACGCAGCCATCACCATCTGGGCATACGTTGACTCAATCGACGCACTCTACGATGCAGCCGACAACGGCGAGATTCTTACATCATCGGCTCCCGACTGGATCGAAGGTTCATACAGCGAAGACGCACTCGACCGCATGCGCATAACAGCCGACGAAGCATTGACAATCATCGACACCTACCAGTCACTTGCCGACATCGACAATACAATATCTGCAATTTACGAAGCTATCGACCAATTCTGGGCATCAGAGGTAAAGAATGTAAAAGACCTCCCCTTCCGTGTAGGAACAACAGAGGACGGACTCCCCGGTACACTCCAGAGCTATGGCGGTTACAAGTGGGAATCACCCCTTTACAACATCACAGAAGAGGTACAGACACTCCGTTTCACATTCTTCAAGACCAACAACATGGGTGTTTACAGCGGCACAAGCTACGTATTCCCCACATTTGCCGAAATGGAATTCTACGGAGCAGACGGTAAGAAAATTGAACTTACATCTGAAAACTTCTATGCAAACTCAGTATATATGGTAGAGGGCGGTTCAGGCGACAAAGTAGGTTATCCCGCACTTTGCGACGGCGACCTCAACACACACTACCACGCAGTTTGGGGCGCAAACCAGAACCCCGAATACGATGCTAACCCCGACTACTCATTCATCGAGATTACATTCCCCGAGCCCATCAGCTCATTCAAGTATGTACAGTATGGCCGCAAGAACGGTGTGAACACCCCCACCGATTTCGTAGTAGGTCATGCCGAAACAAGATATGAGCCCACAGATGTAGATCTCCCCGACTTCTACAATACACAGCTCGGCGAGAAGATTACAGATCTTTCACAGATTACCGACGACGGTTTCTACACACTCGTTGGTCTTCTCAACTGCGACCCCGTTGACGGCAACGGCGAAGGCTATCCCAAATACTACACCGGCATGATTCCTTACGGCGAAAAGATTGGTGCACCCGCAGTATTCTCTATTCGCAAGACAGAAAACGAGAAATACCTCATCCAGTCATTGGCCGACGGTTACTACTGGAGAAGCACAGAAGAGGCTGACGGTTGGGGCGCTTGTACAGCAACAGCCAACAAGGAGCTTGCAGCAAAGATTGACATCGTACCTGCAAACAACCCCGACCTTGAATCTACATTCGTACTCTACGAATACAGAGACTCTACATACCGCAGCTACAAATACCCCGGCGACACAATCGACACACCCGATGTTCAGTGTCCCTACCTCATCTTCCAGGACTGGGGCAGCAAGTCTGCATCATTCTCTGTTCCCAGCCTCGAAGCCAACGACAAGGACGGCGAGGGCGAATGGTACATCTACAAGGCTACAATGGATAACCCCTACTGCTACTGGCTGAAGTCATTGGTAGAGTCGGCACAGGCTATGGATCTCAAGGTAAGCAACAACCCCGGTTACTACTCAATTGCATCTGCCGGAGCATTCGCATCAGCACTTGCACAGGCACAGACAGCCATAGAGACAAACGACAATGCAACAGCACAGGTTACACTCCCCATGCTCGAAGCAGCAGTAGCCGCAGCAGAGTCGGCTGAAATCAACCCCATGACAGAGGGCTTCTATGTAATTGAGTCTGCAAACGGCAACTTCCTTGCAAACACCGGCAAGACAAAAGCTATCTGTACATACTACAACGACTTCGAGACAAACAGCCCCAACTGCAAGAGCCAGTACAGCCTCTGGTGGGCAGACGGTCCTACAGACTACGAGAATGCACCCATCTACTTCAAGTTCCAGTTCATCTCGGCTGCCAACAGCGAGAAGGTACAGCAGTGGTTGGAAGCAGAGACAATCACAGCCGAGCAGGCAGCAAATGCTTACTACATCAAGAGCTGCGAGGTTGGTCAGTATGCCGGAACCAGCGTTGACGGCGCACGTTCACAGGATATCGGTCTCACAGACGAAGCCGAAGAGCCCTACATCGTACGTCCTCAGGGTAAATACAAGTTCGACCTCTGGCACCCCTCACACGGCAATGCCTCTATCCACATGGAAGGCAACAGCGGCGGTAAAGGCGAGTGCGGCGACATTGTTTACTGGGCAGGTTCAGACGTCTCTTCACAGTGGACACTCCACAAGATAAGCGATCCTACCTCTATCGGTGGCACAAAAGCTGACGCAGAAGGCGACGAGGTTGTATCAACAACATACTACACAATCGGCGGCGTAGCAGTATCTGCTCCCGTAAGCGGCATCAACATTGTCAAGACAGTTTACGCTAACGGCGTTGTCAAGACAACTAAGGTTTATATCAAATAAGCGATAGACCATCCGACAAAAAAAGCTCAGCAATTTTGCTGAGCTTTTTTTGTAATCATATATATAATTGAATTATTAGTGTCCGGTTAATTTCTGACATTTATAGGCAATTCTTTCTATTTGGATTTACGCAATGATTCCGTTCTTTCTGTGCCGACAGAAAGAACCAAAGAGCTCTGCGCATGGGCGCTTTTTTAACGGCAGCCGAAGCTGATGGTTTTTGGGGCTGCGGAACTCGCTCACTGCGTTCGCTCAAACAGTCCTCGCCTTTATCCAAAAACCATTGACGCCGTCTGCCTAAAAGCTTAATGCGCATCAATGAACCTATCAATGAAGCATTGAACCTATCAACGAAAATCATTTATATAAGTTTTAAATTCCTCAATCATAATCCTTAACAATATTCTCATTTATCTCTTCTGGTACAGCGCCTGCACAATATCCTTCTTCAGCGCAAGCAAAGTAGGTACAAGAGCCGATGCAACATTCAACAGGGCAGTTATAAGCAGGGTACAGAGGAAAATTGTGGTATTGAACAACATCTCCACACTCAACTGGTTGCCCGAATCTTTCGAAAAAGAAATATAGCTGTCGAGGATTGTAGTTACATGGTAACTGAATATATAAACAATTGCATAGGACAACAACAGTCCTACAACCGCTCCCATCAATGTAAGCACACCATTCTCGAACAACACCTGCGACACAATCTGTCGCTTCGTCGCTCCGTAGGCACGGCGCACACCAACCTCCACCATACGGCCATTAGTGCGCGAAGATATCATTCCGCTGAGGTTCAGCGCAGGTATAAAGAGTATGGCAATAATAACGTAGAAATATATTTTTATTGCATCCCATACGCTCTCATCCTGGTCCAAATAGAATGCTTGGTGCCAATGGTCTCTCATCTTCAAAGTATAAGTGCATTTGCTATCTCCATGCTGTTGGTAGTAGCGTTGGAACAGCTGTTCAATCTCTTTGCGCAGAGCCTCTCTCTTGCCCTCTTTTGCAACTGCAAAAATAGCATAGTATTTTTCTCCATTCAGTATACTATAAGTATGTTTGCTCGCAAAGGGGCTGTTGATGCTAATCCATATATCGCCGTATGTGTTGGGTGTGCATTTTGTTACTCTCTCCACCACACCTGCAATGCGATGATGTTTGCCGTTAATAGTAATCTCTTTCCCTGCTACTTTGCTCGATGCAAACAACTGCGTGGCAAGCGTCTCGCTTATTACCGCCACATTCTCGTGCATCTCCTTTTCGGTGAATCCTCGTCCGTCGATGAAGTTGTAGTCGAACAGTTGCCACCAGCCGGCATCTACCGCCGATGCATTTTTCTCAACCTCAATGTCTTTGCCATCAACGGTTATGTAATCGGTGCCGGCCTGTTTGTATATGTCATAGATTGCTATATGTTCAAGGTGCTTTGTTTCGCGCTTGAGCATTTCTACAAAATCAATGTCGAAATGACCGATGTCGCCATATTTCTCGTTATCTTTCCGATGGGTTTCTTCTGAGATAATTAACATTCTATCCCGCTTATATTCGGGGTATATGTTTCCAAGCGTTATGTAGAAGACGATGAACAGCACCATAGTGAGTGCTATGCTTACCGCAGTTCCGGTGATGTATATTCCGGTGAAGAGCCGGTGCTGTTTCATCATTGTCCATGATTGGCGTAGGTGTTGTCTTATCATATCTCTATCGTTTTTATATGCTAAAAGGGAGGTTCTATTCGTCTCTGAGTGCATCGGCCGGCAATATGCGTGTCGCACGATAAACAGGAATAAATGTTCCTATCACTGTTATTGCAAGCATGGCAATGAATGTTATCGCTGTAACCCACGCAAAATGAATATAGGTGTTGTTCACGCCGTATTCGGGGTTGGGTGGAAAGGCATTTTTGTTGAGAGTGCACACAGCGGGCTCGGCAAAGCCGTCGACGAGGACAATGTGCAGAATCAGGGGCAAGGCTACAATGAATGCCACTGTAAGCAGAATGACAGCTTCTGTAATATATTGCCGCACTACACGGCTGCGCGAAGCGCCCATACTGCGCATGATGCCGATGTCGCTGCGGCGGTTGTCCATTCGCACCCAGAATGTGCCGAGCATGCACAGGAATATGCAGAAGAGCGCAAAACTGCTGAGAATAACCTTTTGTCTTATTATGAATGCCACCTGCTTGTGGTTATGGCTCTCTTTCAGCAACTCGTCATACGTCAGCACTTTTATCTGTGTCTCATTCCCCTTGTCGGTCTTTGCCCTTATCTCCTCTATCTTGCGGGCAAACATATTGATGTCTGTTCCCTCTTTAAGTTGCACAATACATTTACAATAGGAACCGGATATATTATACATATTGGGAAGGTACAGTATAATAGAAGTGGGTACAGGCTCTATGTATTCGTTGTTGTTGAAATCTTCATACACACCGAGAATATCGTATAAATCGTTTGTCCTTTTGCCAACGACATCCGTTGATCCGAAGAGCGACATTGCTGCCGACCTCGAAATGAACATTCCTCTATCTACATCTATCCTTTCGGGTACAGTAAGTGTGCCGCCACTGTTGGCATCTTTCAGCCCCAAAGTTGCGAACATATCTTTGTTTCCCTCCCAGTAATATTGGTATTGGAGAGTCGTTGTCTTTTGTTCCTTTGTTTCCCTGCTTCTGTATATCTCGTGGTAACAGAACGAGGAAGCATCAGGCTCTCCTGACCATGATGTTTTTATATAATTCTCTACTTCGGGCAGGTTGAGTGCATTATGATATATATTTCTGACAACATCGTAGAGCCTGCCATTGTCTTCGTCGCTTATCAGTTCGTGGAAATCAAAATAAACCTGAATGCAGTATCTGCCTCTCTTTTCAATGTTGTTGGGAATAGCCTTTGTTGCCATAATCACATAGATGGGGTCGGCTATCATCCATATAAAAATTGTTGTCAGCAAAAGCACTGCCATTATCAGGATGTTCTGTCGACGTTCATTCCATATCTGGTGTATAATTTTGCTTACCATAAATTATTTCCTTCTGTTAAGTGAATATACTATACTATGTCGCATCTTGATAAGAACAGGGAGCAGTGCCGATGTTACGTTGATAGCCAGACACACTATGAGTATGGCTGCAAAGAGCGATGGACTGAATATCATAGAAAAATCTATCTGTGGTGCACCGAAGTTCTCTATGTCGTAGAGCTTATCCGAGAGCGTTTCGTTAGAATCGTACAGAAAGAGCACTATCTCGCCGGCATTGTAAAGGACGATTACGCTTATTGCAAGTCCTATGAATCCGCCGACGAGTGTCAGCAGCATATTTTCGCACAACACCTGTGATACTATGCTGCCGCCTGTTGCTCCGTATGCCTTGCGCACACCGAATTCCACCATGCGCTGCTCCATTCGTGAGTGTATCATTATGCTCAGGCACATTGCGGGTATAAGCAGGAAGGCTGCAACCATAAGCGCTGTCTCTTTCACAAAATCTTTGTACGCCTCCTTGCCGTAGGAGTAGAATTGTGATTCTACGTGGTTGAGGATACGCTCGTCGAGACTGTATATGCGTGTGGTGTCGGCTGCATTGTAACGCGCCAGCTTCTCTTCAATCTCTTTCTTAAGTTCATCTCTCTGCGTGGCATCTTTTGCTGTTGCACGTATGGTGTATCTCCATGTTAAATCAAGTTCCTTGCTGTGCTGCCACGGCTCGGCCTTGCACAATCCCAGTGGCATGATGAGTGCCGAATAACTTTCCTCGGTAATGGGTGATGCATCTTTTACCACTCCCACGATTGTCAGTTCCTCTCCATTGACGTAGATATGTTTGCCCGAAACCTCGGTAGTTTCAAACAGTTCCATAGCTGTGTTGTGCGAAATTACTGCTACACGATTGTTGGTCTTTACATCCTCGGCATTGAAAGGGTGTCCATTGATGAATTTGTATGTATACACATTCCAGAAACCTTCATCGGCATATATTGCCCATTCTTTTACACGTTTCGACTTCTTCTCCGGTGTCGCCGACAGATAAACCTTTCTGTCTCCTCTGTCGGTGCAGGAAATATGGTCAAGGTATCTGCTATCCTCCTTTATAATTTCTGCCAATTTCGACGAACATCCGGCTTCTTTTTTTATATCCATCTCCCCCGGCACTTTTCGGGTTGTTGAAATCTTTTTTATAGTGAGCATTCTGTCGCGGTTTCCTTCGGGGTATATGGGCCCGAATTTTATGTATAGCACACCGAAGGTAATCATTATCATTGTTACCGAGAGTGCTGTTCCGGCAATGTAGATTCCGGTGAACAGCTTGTGCTGTTTCATCATCGTCCATGCTTGGCGCAAGTGTTGTTTTATCATAGGTTCGGTGTTTTTATGATTGTGATTGAGGACATATTTCTAATGCGAGATCTAAAATAGAGTTCCTGCCCTTAAAGGGGAGGTGGATTCAAAAAATGATAGTTTTTTGAAGACGGAGGGGTTTTATTCGCGTAGCTGGTTTTGTTGCTATACGATGGGTGAGAACCCCCTCCGAGATTTTTCCATAAGAAAAAATCTCTCGTCCCCCTTCAAGTGGGACAACTTTTTAAGTTAGTCATTTTCAATCGTATTAGATAAACAACTTCTAAATTTCAGGCAACAAATTTGATGATTTTTATTGTTTTAAATCCTCAATCATAATCCTTTATTCCATAATCACAGGGATTATGTTACACAGCATTGTTACCTGCTCTATGATGCGTTTTTTATAAACAGACAACACTAACACCGGTAACATAATCCCTTAATTGGTGCTTACTCAATCTGTCGGCCGTCGAAGAAGCGTATGGTGCGCGAAGTCTGTTTCGCCTGCTCCTCGTTGTGAGTAACCATCACAATGGTACGACCATCCTCGCGGTTGAGCTTGTGGAGAATCTCCATCACCTCTGCACCCATCTTTGAGTCGAGGTTACCGGTAGGCTCATCGGCGAGGATTATTTCGGGGTTGCCGATGATGGCGCGGGCAATGGCTACACGCTGGCACTGACCGCCGGAGAGCTGCGAGGGCATGTGGTACATACGGTGGGTGAGTCCTACACGTGCAAGTACCTCTTTGGCAAGACGGGTGCGCTCTTTAGCGCTTATCTTGCGGTAGAGCAGTGGCAGCTCCACATTGTCGAGCACGTTGAGAGAGTTGATAAGGTGGAAGCTCTGGAAGACAAAGCCGAGTGTTTGGTTACGGAAGGCTGCGAGTTCCTTTTCGGTCATCTGGTCTACTGTGGTGCCGGCAATCTCTATTGTGCCGCTTGAGGGTTTGTCGAGCAGGCCCATGATGTTGAGCAGTGTGGATTTTCCACAACCTGAGGGTCCCATGATGCTGAGGAATTCTCCTTTTTTCACTTCGATGTTTACATTTTCGAGCGCCTGTGTCTCTACTGAATCGGTACGGTAAATCTTGTTTACTCCTGTTAATTTAATCATAATTGTATGGTTTTAAAAATTGTTGGTTTAAATTTTATAGGGTCCTTAAAGACTTTATTCTCTTAGTGCATCGGCGGGCAGGGAGCGTGTGATGCGTGTTGCCGGCAACAATGCTCCGACGATGGCTATTGCGCTGATGCAAATGTAAGCAATGGCGGTAACTATTGCAAAGTGGGGCACTGCGCGGTTGTGCAGATAGCTTTGGTCGGGTTCTTCGCTGTCGTGTATCCATGTGTGGATTTTGGCGAGCGGGTCGGCGAAGCCTTCAACATATATGTAGTGCATGATGAAGGGGAGGGCTATGATGAAGGCTGCCGTTACAAGGATGAATGCTTCGGTGACGAACTGTCCTACGACGCTGCCGCTTGATGCGCCTACACTGCGCATGATGCCAATGTCGCGTCGGCGGCTGTTGGTGCGTATCCAGAAGGCACTGAACACTCCCATGAAGGCGCAGAAGAGGGCGAAGCCCGATAATGCGGCATAGAGACGGTATTTGTTTGTGATGTTGTACTTCTTGTCGTGCTCTTCTATTATCTCTTCGTAGGGGGTTATTCCGCTGATATAGTAGTTAGCATGGGTGTATTTAGGTGCAATTTCTGTTTCGAACTTTTTTCGGAAGGCATCTTCGTCGACTCCATCCTTCAGACGGAAACTTATGGCTTCGGTGTAATTGCTGCCTATATTTCTATCATCGTTGCAAAATAGTACAAGTGGGACATGTTCGTCGTAACTGAGCATCTGCAGGTCTTCGAATACTCCTAAAATATTGTGTTTGTCATTGCCACCACAGGTTATTCTTTTTCCTACAATGTCTATTGTACCAAAAAGCTTCATTGCCACCTTGCGCGATAGATAGACATAGCGGTTGCCTGCATTGTCATTCTGTTGTAATATTTTCCCTGTTGCAGCATCGCGTACTCTGAATGTTTCGAAAAAACGGCTTTTCTCGTTTACTTTTATTTGATACATTCTTTCTACTTCCCATTGTTTCAGGCTGTCGGGTATGTCGTCGTTGTCTGCGGCATACATCAAGCTGTTGGTGCTGAGACAGTTTATCTGCAAGTTATCACTCCCTATGAAATAGGATTCTATTTCGGGAATGTTGTCAAAGGCTTCTCCTATTTGCTGCAAAAATTCTTGTCCGTACTTTGTGTCCGACATTCCTTCGCGCCATTGTGGTTCGTAGGAGAAGTATTTGTCGCATTTTAGACTGTAGAGTCTTTTTGCTTCGTAGCCTTTGGGGATATTGTTGCGGCATACAAGGGTGAATAGCGGGTCGATGGCGAGCCACAGAAAGAGGCTTGCTACTATCAGTTCGAGGAAGAGCCATGCGTTTTGCTTGCGCTCGTTCCAAATTTGGTGGAGTATTTTGGTTATCATGGTGCGGGTATCTTTATTTCATTTCAACTCCTCCTCTTGGATAAGAGGAGGTGGATTTAACGGAGTTAAAGACGGAAGAGTTTGATGCTTTTGCTTGTGTTTTATTCAAACTCCCTCCCCCTGTCGGGTACTCCCTCTTATCCAAGAGGGAGAGTTTATTTTGACTTCTTAGTTTCATATTCATTTATCTTCTCTGATACAGCGACTGCACAATATCCTTCTTCAAGGCTATTACCGTCGGCAGGAGTGCCGACGAGATATTCAGCAACAAACTGAGCGACAGTGTGCAGATGATGACAGTGGGGTTCAGCAACATATCGGCATTGATCTCACGTGGAGTAACCTCGTTTATGCGTGCATCGAAAAAGGCTGTTATCCAACTGCTGCCGGTGATTACAACAACGTAGGCCAATATAAGTCCTATGATTGTACCCATAAGGGTGAGCAGCAGATTTTCCCATAGCACTTGCGAGACTATCTGTCCGTTTGTGGCACCGTATGCCTTGCGCACACCAATCTCGTCGAGGCGGCTCTCCATGCGCGATGAGATCATTCCGCTGAGGTTCAGCGCAGGAATGAACAGGAATGCCAACAGTATGTAAAGGTATTTTCCTATTGCATCGAGGAGTGTCGTTTCTCCGTCGCAGTCGAGGGCATTTTGCCAGTAATCTTCCACCTCCATTGTGTAGATGTTCTCCTTTGGCTGCGCCTGCACGTAGCGGTTGAACACATCGTCTATTTCGGATTTTATCTTCTCTGTCTCCTCGCCGATGATGTATGCTTTGTAGGGACCGACGAATTCATTATCGTCGCTTCGCCAAACTATTGGACGCCACAGGTTTCCTTCTGTGATAGGGGTGCAACCGCTTGCCGGCTCAACGACTGCTGTTATTTTGTAGTTGACGCCGTCGAGATTTAAGGTCTTGCCTACCACTTTTGTCTCGGCAAAGAGTTTTTGGGCGAGGGTAGTGCTTATGACAACCACCCTCTCTGCGCTCTCCGATTGTTGTTCGCTGAATGGGTGTCCTTCGACGAACTTGTAGTCGAATACTTGCCAGAAATCGCCGTTCACAATATTCACGTATTCTGTTGTTTTCTTGTTGTTGTCGGGGTTTACCACTGTGCATTTGCCTCTGCTTTGCAATGCCATTCGTTCTATGCTTTTTGCTTCGTCCTTTGTGAGCTTTGCGAAACTTCGGCTTATATTGCTATTTCGTATTAAGTAACCACCTCTTTGATTTTTTATTTTATGTGAGGCATTTTCTATCACCACCATGCGGTGGCGGTTGTATTCGGGATAAACGGGTCCCAATTTGATGTAGAAGATGATGAAGAGTATCATTGCAAGGGCTATGCTGACGGCTGTGCCTATGAGGTACATTCCGGTGAATAGCCTGTGCTGTTTCATCATCGTCCATGCTTGGCGTAGAAATAGGTTTTTCATGATATAGTTTTTTTTCGTTATTACTCTCTCAATGCATCGGCGGGGTGTCGCTTGACGGTTGCCGCAGTGGGAACTGTTGCGCCTATAATGCTTATGAGCACCACAAACAGATAGCTTATCACTGTTACAGTCGCAAAGCGCTGTATTGGTTGATTGTGCAGGAAGTTGTCTGTCTCAAATTCTCTGAATCTGAGGTATCCCTCCAGTGGGTCGGCAAAGCCGAATGTGTAGACTTTGTGGAATATCAACGGCAAGGCAAGCACGAAGGCTGCGCTGGCAAGCATCAATGCTTCGGTTGCATATTGCCGGATGATGCTGTTGCGTGTGGCGCCTATGCTTTGCATGATGCCTGTCTCGCGGCGGCGTGCCGAGGCACGCAACCAGAATGTGCCAAAGATACCCATAAATCCGCTTAGCAGTGCAAAAAGTGTAAGGATAATGTTCTGGCGATAGAGGTTGTTTATTCCGTAATCTTCTTCACCTTCTTCTTTCAGCTTCTTGTGTGATGTGAATTGTACACAATATAGATTCCCGGCTTTCAGCTTGGGCATAATCTCTGCGCGGAAACGTTGCTCGAATTTGTGAGCATCCACTCCCTCTTTCAGCCTTATGGAAATTGTATGATTTCCAAGATAATTTACGCTTACGCCGGCAGGCATTTTTTTGCATACAATCATTGTTGGCGCGTATTCGTAGTAAATGCTTGCTTGAATATCTTTTATCACTCCCTGCACTCTCCAGCGAAGATGGTCGGGAGCGGATGAAGCAAAAAATTCTTTTCCGATGCAATCTTTTGTGCCGAAGAGTGTCATTGCGGCAGTTTCTGTTATATATGCATCAAGTGTGTTATCTGTAGATTTAATATCGGTGCTTTCCACTATCTTGCCGCTTGCAGCATCTTTTATGCCAAAGGTCTTGAAGTAGTTGCTCTCCAGAGCCTGTATCGAGTAATAATATGCCACATCTACATTGACACTCTTTTTGTCCGCTCGCTGGGTGCTGTCGACGCTGCACTGCTCTCTGAAACGACTGGCATTGCCCGGATACATTCTTGCAATGCAGTATGTCTCGACCTCGGGAAGGTCGTTTATCATATTGAGGCATTGGCGATATGCTTCTAAGGTATATTTGTCGTCGGCAAGTGCAGGGTTGTATTTGGGACTGTTGCCCCAGTGTTGGAAGAAGCGTATTTCGTAGACATTGTCGTCGTTGTAGTTCTGTGGGATGTTGCTACGGCTCATAAGGTCGATGACGGGGTCGATGGAGAGCCATACGAACAGGCTTACAACGAACAGTTCGAGGAAGAGCCATGCGTTTTGCTTGCGCTCGTTCCAAATTTGGTGGAGTAGTTTGGTTATCATGGTGTGAGTTGGTGTTTTGTGGTTGTTTGTGATTATGATTGAGGATATATTTATTTCTAATAATATGAATAAGGTCTATTTTTCTTATTACTGGCAGTTCTTATCATTTAATTTTACACAGAATGTCCGTTCTTTCTGTGCCGACAGAAAGAACCAAAGAGCTCTGCGCATGGGCGCTTTTTTAACGGCAGCCGAAGCTGATGGTTTTTGGGGCTGCGGAACTCGCTCACTACGTTCGCTCAAACAGTCCTCGCCTTTATCCAAAAACCATTGACGCCGTCTGCCTAAAAGCTTAATGCGCATCAATGAACCTATCAATGAAGCAATGAACCTATCAACTAAGAAATTAATCCTATAAGTTTTAAATTCCTCAATCATAATCCTTAATCTTTTTATCTTCTCTGATACAGCGACTGAACAATATCCTTCTTAAGCGCTATTATTGTAGGCAGAAGTGCCGACGTTGCATTAAGTACAAAAGTTACAAGCAACACTACTGCAATGATTGTGGGGTTGAAAAGCATTTCGAATGTAATACCCGATACAACTTTCAGATAGTATTGTTTCTCAAACAGTGTCAGCATCCAACTATATCCGCTACAAACCATCAGATAACTTAAGAGAAGACCTAAAATTGCTCCGATGAAGGTGAGAAGCAAGTTTTCGCATAGCACTTGAGATATTATTTGCCCTTTTGTTGCACCGTAGCTCCTGCGCACACCAATCTCGTCGAGCCGGTTGTTCATTCGCGTGGAAATCATGCCGCAAAGGTTTAGCGCAGGGATGAAAAGGAAGGCGAGTATCGCGTATAGGTATTTTGCAATGCCTTCGAACAGAGCGGCTTCCTCTCCATTGGTCTTGTATAGATAAAAAGCATGTTCCCAATGTTCAAAGATTGTCAGGAGAAATTCTGAATTTTTCTTTGAACGCTGTTGAATTTCCCTATGGAAAATTGCCATCACCTCCTCTTTAAGTTCATCCAATTGCTGTGGTGTTTTTGCAAGCATGTAGACTGTGTTCTCGCCATGGAGATTGTCTTTGTCGCTGTTCTTGGGATTGACATAGTATGCAGAAGCCCATATCTCGTTGCTTGTGTAAGCACTCTCTATGCCGGTTGCGGATGGCTCTACCACACCTGTAATCTTGTAGCGTGTGGTGTCTATGCGGATATATTCGCCTGCTACATCGTGTCTTGCAAAAAGTTTTTCGGCAAGTGTGGTGGTTATCACAGCAACGGGCTGTTCTTCTTCCTTTTCTGTAAAAGGATGCCCGTCTACGAAGCGGAAATCAAATATTTTCCAGAAATTACTGCATACCCAGTCGGTTGATGATGTGGATTCTGTATCATTTTTCTCGTTTGTTATTATTGATGTTGGTTGTCTTTTACCATTCCAGCGCACACAGAGCATGTCGAGGTTTTTCGCTTCGCTTTTTATGCTCTCGACAAAGTGGTGCGACACTCCGCCAAGTTGGGAGTAGCCTTCGTCGAGTAGCTTTTCTTGCAGCCAACCGATGGTCAATGTTCTGTCGCGGTTGTATTCGGGGTAGATGGGACCCAATTTTATGTATAGGGTGATGATGACTGCCATCGCCATTGCTATGCTTATGGCGGTGCCGGCGAGGTACATTCCGGTGAATAGCCGGTGTTGCTTCATCATCGTCCATGCTTGGCGTAGGAATTGGTTTTTCATGGGTGTGTTTTTATTGTTTATATATTCCTCCTCTTGAAGAGGAGGTGGATTTAACGCAGTTAAAGACGGAGGAGTTCTTTTCTTGTGTTTTGTGGTTATTGTCTGCAATGTTTTAGAACTCCCTCCGATAATTTTTCTTTTGGAAAAATTATCTCGTCCCTCTTCAAGAGGGACAGTTTCTTTAGTTTGTTTTGCAAAATTAAATTTTTCTCTTTGTGGCAATGGCGTAAATTTACGCCATTGCCGGCATCTGATACATAACTTATTCTTAACTTATTTCAATTTTATCTTTTCTTTGTGTGTAAATTCCGATACATCTGAAATCACTATCTGTTCGCCCTCCTGCAAGCCTTCTACAACCTCCACGTAGTCGAAATTGGAGTCGCCCAACTTCACTTTGCGGCGGATGAGTTCGTTCTGCTCGTTGCGCACGAAGAGATTGTATGTGCCTGCTCCCACGTAGTACGATGCGTTGCGTATGCGCAGTACATCGTCGTGGATGGAGTTCATTATATATACATCGGTGCGCACTCCGGGGCGCAGGCGCTTGTGGCTGTCGTTGACGAGTCGCACTTCGAACTGTATGCTTCCATTTTGGCTCTTGGGGGCTACATTGCCTATGCGACCTTCGAGCTTTTCGCCGCCTATCTTTACGAGTGTCTTTTTGCCGGGCATCACATATTCGCTCATCACATCCGATATTTGGGCTCTGACTATATAGTGGTCGAGGTCGGAGATTGTTGCTATTTGACTGCCGCTGCCTACCTGTGCGCCTATCTGTTCGTTGATGTAGGTGAGGACTGCCTTGCGTGGTGAGAGTATGCGGGCATCGTCGAAGGTGCGCTTCATCTCTTCGAGTTTTTTGTTGAAGATGGCAAATTCGAGCTCCTCCACACGCACGTTGGACGATTTTATCTCGCGGTCGTTGGCCAATTGTTCGCGCTGCTGCTCAAGACGCAGACGGGCTGTCTGCACTGCCATTTCTGCCTGGCGCACCTTGTCGGCTGTTCCCGAGCCTATGCTGTCGAGGTAGCGCTCGTTGCTCAGCTCTGCTTCGAGACGGTTAAGCTCCATTGCGTTTATCTTTATGTTCATTTCGAGGTTCGAAAGGGATGTCTTGTTGTTCAACTTCAGCTGCTCCAGCCGATGCTGACGTATCTCCTTCTCGTCGAGCAGTTTTTTGTATTCGTTCTCTGTGGTGGTGAGGTCGAGGCGCAGCAGTGGGGTGCCTACCTCTACGCTGTCGCCGCTGTGGCAGTAGACCTCTACTATGCGCGAACTGATGGGGGAGTTTATTATCTCCTCGAATGCGGGATGCACTTCGCCCGATGCTGTTACGCTGGTCTCTATGGTGCCGCGGTCGACTGTGCTGAAGGTTAGCGATTTTGTGTTTACCGTGCTGCGGGCGTAATTGATGCCTGCTGCAATGATGGTTGCGAGCAGGGCAAACGAGCCTGCTATCTTGCCTATGCGGATAAGCATTTTTTTCTGTTTCTCTTTCTTGGGTATTTCTCTGTCCATGTTGTTTGGTTGTTCGTTCACATAATATACATCAAAAACCGTGCCAAAAAGTTACTTTATTGATTATTAAGCAAATGACGATTTTTGAAAGTGTCCGTTTTCGGACACAGTGTTCGGTTTTGCGTACAGTAGTGTACGAAATCGAACATCCCTTGCTGCTTGTGAGTGCAGCAAGGGATGCTTGAAAGTGTTTAAGGGAGGTTCTATAAATTACCATTGGTGTCCGATAAAACATTTTTGCAATTATAAAATTTAGGGCTGATTCCATTTTGAGGATTCAGCCCTTTTTAGTTATTTAGCGGTCACCACACCCCTGTCCATCCGCATTTGCAATGCGGATGCTTTGAGTATTAGCATTTACAATGCGCTTATACAATACAATTGAACCTATATAAACGAAGACTGAAATACATAGATCCATAATAGGTTTTATTTTAGCGCATCACAGATGCTTATACTCAATCCTTCGCGTTACAAACGCGAAGGGACGAGTGTGTTTCTTTGAACAGCAACATCTCTTTCAACTGTTGCAGTCCGTGGGTTGCCCCGCTTTTTATGTGGGTATATTCCTTGTCGCATCCTTCGGGCAATGATACTTCGGCGGGGTCTATTATATATAGTTTACACTTCGGAGGGAGCATTTTCAGCAGTTCGGCAGCGGGGTAGACCAGCATGGTGGAGCCTACGACTATGAATGCATCGGCTTGCTTGGTTGCTTCTACGGATGCTTTCCACAGACGTTGCTCGATATCTTCGTTGAAATATATAACGTAGGGGCGCAACTGCGAGCCATCGGGGGCTTTGTCGCCGATGTGTATGTCGGGGTTGTTGCGGTCTATCTCGTATGATTCGTAGGGGTGGAGCGTGGAGGCGTTCTTCAGCGCTTCGCCGTGCAGGTGTATTACGTTGCTTGAGCCTGCGCGTGTGTGGTAGTCGTCGCCATTCTGTGTGATTACTGTTACTTCATAATCTGTTTCAAGTGATGCAATGATGCGGTGTCCTTCGTTGGGTTCTTTCTCCAGGATGAGGCGCCGCAGTGGGTTGAAGAAGTCGAGCATCTGTTGTCTTATGTTGTCGCGGTCGCTGCGGCGACCGCAGTACCACGATCTGCGGTCGGCAACGGCTTCCACGTCGAGGGTGTCCCATAGACCGTTTTCGCCTCGGAAGGTGGGCAGACCGCTTTCGCGGCTCATGCCGGCACCGGTGTAGAAAATCAGTTTTTGCATATTGATAGTGTTTCTTTGGTCTGTTTTAGAAGTATGTCAATAATCTCATCTTGGAATTTTTCTTTCTTGATGGCTGTGTGAAACTCCTCGAAGGTGAAAAAGTGGCTGAACTTGAGTTCAGGTTTATAATTTTTGGGTGTTCCTTCGATGTCGGCTGTAGTTGCCATAATCATTGTGTTCTCTACTATTGCAAGGAAAAAGTTTATTGCTGTAATCGGCGCTCCACACTCTTTGAGGTCAATGAATATGGGGCCTTTAATGCCTTCCTTCTTGCTCATTTCTGTAAGTACATCTATCGTGAGGTCGTCTGCGAGGCTCTCCATTATTGAGGGGATGATTGACTTAAACCATTCTCTTAATGCTGTTTCCATCTTTTTGTCCATAGTAGTATCGTTTTTTTCTATTATACAAATATAGATGATTCTTTTTGTGTTTTTATATTAACAGGGAAATCTTTTTAATGATTATGCGATATTATACCTAAAAAGTACACCCCCATCCTTCAATGGATAAAAAACTATTCTAAAAAGTTCCTGCCCTTAAAGGGGAGGTGGATTCAAGCGCAATTAGCGATTGAAGACGGAGGGGTTTTCCTCGCGTAGTACGGTTTATTGCAATACGATAGGTTAAGAACCCCCTCCGAACTTTCCTTAGAAAAAGTTCTCGTCCCCCTTTAAGAGGGACAGCTTTTTTAAGTTTCTTATTTTGAAGAGATTAGCAAAATATAAAAACTGAAAAAAGTCCCCTGTCCATCCGCATTTGCAATGCGGATGCTTTGAGTATTAGCATTTACAATGCGCTTATACAATACATTTGAACCTATATAAACGAAGACTGAAATACTTAGATCCATAATAGGTTTTATTTTAGCGCATCACAGATGCTTATACTCAATCCTTCGCGTTACAAACGCGAAGGGACGAGCACATTTATATTAAATCAATATATGCTATGCTTTTAAATATCAGCAAAAAAGCTTATTAAAAAAGCTCCTGCCCTTAAAGGGGAGGTGGATTCAAGCGCAATTAGCGATTGAAGACGGAGGGGTTTTCCTCGCGTAGTACGGTTTATTGCAATACGATAGGTTAAGAACCCCCTCCGAACTTTTTCCTTAGAAAAAGTTCTCGTCCCCCTTAAAGAGGGACAACTTTT
>SUXT01000138.1 GCA_015060835.1 Bacteroidales bacterium | reverse complement strand
AGCAAAATATAAAAACTGAAAGATGTGTCCAAAGATTAGCTTAAAGTGGGACAACTTTTCAAGTTACTTATTTCCACCGACATTGCAATGCAACGTTGCATTTTAGGTAATATATTTGATAATCATTAAGAATAAATAATCCGCGAAACGGAATTCCGTTTCGCGGATTATGTGGAAGAGATATTTGCTTTTCCGAAAGTGTCTGATTACTCAGCTGCTGCTTCCTCTGTTGCGGGAGCCTCTTCTGTTGCTGCCTCAGCCTCTGCCTTTGCAAGAGCCTCTGCTGCCTTCTTCTCAGCTACTTTCTTTGCTATTTCAGCGTTTTTCTCTTTCTCAGCTTCGAGGAGAGACTTCTTCAACTCTGCCTTAGCCTGAGCGTCCTTAGCCTTTACGCTGCTGAGAGCGTTAGCCTTAGCGTTCTTCCATGCCTCGAACTTAGCCTGTGCTGCTGCCTCGTCGAAAGCACCTTTCTTAACACCGCCCTGCAAGTGCTTCATCAAGTAAACGCCTTCGCGTGAAAGGATGTTGCGTACAGTGTCTGTGGGAGTTGCACCGTTGTTTACCCAGTACAATGCTCTTTCGAAGTTGATGTCTACTGTTGCGGGGTTTGTGTTGGGGTTGTAAGTACCGATTTTCTCAGTAAACTTTCCATCACGTGGAGATCTCGAATCTGCAATTACGATTGAGTAGAATGCGTAGTGTTTGCGACCTCTTCTCTGCAATCTGATTTTTGTTGCCATTTTGTTGTTTTTTAATGGGTTAATGATTTGAGTTAGCCAATATCTCGTATCGGCGGTGCAAAGGTACTGCTTTTTGTGGTAATTGCAAAATTTTTGTCTCTAAATTTGTTGTTTTCAATATAAAAGGAGTATTCGTTGAATGATTGCTATTCGATGGTGTAGGAGAGTGTGCCGTCGGTGAGTTTCAACCGGATGTCTCCGGTGAGGGAGAGTTCTATAATATCCTTGATTATGTCTGTGTTGTTATCGACGATTATCAGCGAATTTTCGGCTGCTTTGCGTCGTGCGTATATGACTGTGTCGGTGTTTACTGGTTCGCCTTTATATATAATGTCGTCGTTGAGGTATAGTGTGTAGTTGGTATCCTCAAAACTTTTGTCGAATCGGATGGAGTAGTCGTGTACGGGTGTTGCGGCGGCAGTGCTCTTTACTGCGTCGGGGGCATCGCTGTGCCAAAATTCTTGCAGTGTGAAATAGCTGAAAATTCCTACTATAAGAACAAATAGAAAGAATAGTACTACGCTGCCGAAAAGGAATTTCATATTGGGGTCTACACCTTTGTTTATTCTACGCATATTCTTTATTTTTTTTGCAAATATACATACAAACGAGCGAGATAAACAAAGTTTACTTTGTTATTTCACAGCGAGTGCAGTGTATATTCGCGGTTTACCGCAAATTTAGCGAAAGGTGAGAGAAGAAAAAAAGAAGCTTGCTTGTTTTTCTCTTCCGAGCCGCATCCTATCTTCGAGGTTTACCTCAAATATACATACATACAAACGAGCGAGATAAACAAAGTTTACTTTGTTATTTCACAGCGAGTGCAGTGTATATTCGCGGTTTACCGCAAATTTAACGAAAGGTGAGAGAAGAAAAAAAAGAAGCTCGCTTGTTTTTTCTTCTGAGCTGCATTCTATATTCGAGTTTTACCACCAACTTGCTGTAAAAAACGATTTTTTTTGCGTAAGTTTGCGCAAAATATAGATATACTTATGGCTATAGTAAGAGAAGTAAGAGGTTTTACCCCTAAGATGGGCGAGAATTGTTTTCTTGCCGAGACTGCTGTTGTGATTGGCGATGTTACTATGGGGGACGATTGTTCCGTGTGGTACGGTTGTGTGTTGAGAGGCGATGTAAACAGTATTGTCATCGGCAATAAGGTGAATATTCAGGATGGAGCGGTTGTACATACTTTGTATCAGCGTTCAAAGAGTGTTATCGGCGACAATGTCTCCATCGGGCATAATGCGGTTATTCATGGTGCGACCATAGAGAGTGATTGTCTTATAGGCATGGGCGCCATTGTGCTCGACAATGCTGTGGTGGAGAGCGGCGCCATTGTTGCTGCCGGTGCTATTGTTACGGCGGGTATGAGGGTAGAGGGTGGTTACATATACGCCGGAGTGCCTGCGAAGAAGATAAAGGCGGTTGATGATAAACAGCGTGATGAAATTATCAGACGCATCGCCGAGGATTATATGATGTATGCGTCGTGGTATAAATGATAAAGTTATGAGCAGAGTTTCTACTAAGGGCGTTCCCATGGAATTGGGGACGGAGAAGATAAGTCGCCTGTTGATGCAATATGCGATTCCCGCGATTATTGCGCAGACGGCTGCATCGCTTTACCACATGATTGACAGTATTTTTATAGGTCAGGGTGTGGGGCCGCTTGCAATTTCGGGATTGGCTACCACTTTCCCGTTCATGAACCTGTCGGCAGCTTTCGGCGCCATGATTGGTGTCGGCGGCGCTACGCAGCTTTCCGTTAAGTTAGGACAGCGGGATTATGATGCGGCGTGTGTGATTCTTGGCAATCTGGTTACGCTTAATGTTATTATGGGTTCGCTCTTCGGCGGTATTTCGCTGATATTCCTCGACGAGATACTCTATTTCTTCGGAGCGAGCGAGGCTACGTTGCCTTATGCACGCGACTTTATGGAGGTGGTGCTTTATGGTAACATCATTACGCATCTTTATCTGGGTATAAACGCGGCGCTGCGTGCTTCGGGCCATCCTAAGGAGTCGATGTATGCTACCATCATAACAGTGGTCTGCAATCTGATTCTTGCCCCGCTGTTCATCTATGTATTTGACTGGGGGATACGCGGTGCGGCGCTTGCAACCATGCTGTCGCAGGCGGTTACACTGTCGTGGCAGATTAAACTGCTGAGCAATCCCAACGAACTGTTGCATCTGCACAAGGGTATATATGCTCTGAAGGCACGTTTCGTCAAGGGTATTCTGAGCATAGGTCTTTCGCCGTTCCTCATCAATGCGGCAGCCTGTGTGGTGGTTATCATCATCAATAAGGGACTCAGACAGTATGGCGACAATGGCGACATGGCTATTGCTTCGTACGGCATTGCCAATCGTGTGATATTTGTATTCATTATGGTGATTTTGGGAGTTACGCAGGGTATGCAGCCTATTGTGGGATATAACTTCGGCGCACGCAACCACGACCGTGTGAAGGAGACGCTGAAGCAGACACTTGCTTGGGCGCTGGTCGTTACTTTTACGGGTTTTGCGCTGTGCGAGGGTATCCCCGAACTTATCTCGCGTGCCTTTACCACCGATGTGACACTTGTTGAGAATGCTGCCAAGGGTATGAGGATTTCTTCGATATTCATTATGCTTGCGGGTGTGCAGATGGTGGCTACCAACTTTTTCCAGAGTATAAATATGGTGAATAAGGCAATTTTCCTTTCGCTTACGCGACAGGTGCTGTTCCTTATTCCTTTGCTGCTCATCCTGCCACACTTTATGGGCGAGGATGGAGTTTGGTACAGCATCCCCATTGCCGACCTTATTTCGGGTATATTGGCAATAGTTTTGTTGAGAGGACAGTTTAGAAAAAATTAGCATATGGAAGAGAAATATATAATTTCGATAGGACGACAGTTGGGCAGCGGTGGCAGAGAGATTGCTGCCAAGCTTGCTGAGCGTCTGAATATAAATGTGTACGACAAGAAGTTGCTGCAGGTAGCTGCCAAAGAGACGGGCCTCGATGCTGCTGTTTTTGAGAATGCCGATGAACAGGAGGCCAATCCTTTCATGCGCGGTCTTATTGCTCTCAAAGGAGTGATGGGTTCGTATGGCATGGGCGTGGGCAGTTGCATGGACGAAGATAGTCTGTTCGAAATGCAGAGTGATGTTATGCGCCGTCTTGCCGAGAAGGAGTCGTGTATCATCATTGGTCGTTGTGCCGAGTATGTTCTTCGTGACCATCCGCGCATCCATAGTTTCTTTATTACGGCTGATATGCCAGATAGGGTAGCGCGTATAATGAAGCACGACGGTGTCAGCGAGGCTAAGGCCAAGGAGATTGCTGAAAAGGGCGACAAGAAACGCCGTGCCTACCACGACTATTATGCAAATTCGGGCTGGGGAGTGGCCGAAAGCTACGACCTTTGCATAAATTCTTCGCGTTTGGGCGTGGATGGTTGTGTAGAGGTTATTCTGAACTTTATAAATCTGCGCCGATGAAAAGGATAGGCATTCTCTCCGATACTCATGGCTTTTGGGACGACAGATATACGGAGCATTTCAGCGACTGCGACGAAATTTGGCACGTTGGCGATATTGGCAGCGAGGAGGTTGCCAACCGCCTTGAGGCTTTCCGTCCTCTGAGGGCTGTATATGGAAATATTGATGGCGGGATGTTGCGCCGGCGCTACAGTGAGGTGCTGAGGTTCACCATAGAGGAGTGCAGTGTGATGATGAAGCACATTGGCGGCTATCCGGGTAAATATGATGCTTCGATACGCAGGGCTGTCTACAGTGAGCGTCCTATGCTCTTTGTGAGCGGACATTCGCATATTCTGAAAGTGCAGTACGATGGTATTGTTGGCTGCTTGCACATAAATCCCGGTGCTGCCGGAAAACAGGGTTGGCATCAGGCAAGGACTCTTGTGAAGCTGACTATCGATGGCAAGGATTTTAAAGACCTTGAGGTTGTAGAACTGGCCGATCCCAACGAAATGAATCTTTTTGGGGATAGTTTATAAACTATTCAATAGTTTGTAATAATGGTTTGTATAAACTCCTCCTCTTGGCTAAGAGGAGGTGGATTCAGAGCTTGCTCTGAAGACGGAGGAGTTTGATATTTTTTGCTAATGTTTTCGTTCGAACTCCCTCGCCCTGCGGGCACTCCCTCTTCAAGAGGGAGAATGTCATACATTAGTAATTTTCAAGAATTTACATTCCTCCTCTTGAAGAGGAGGTGGATTCAAAAACATAGTTTTTGAAGACGGAGGAGTTCAAAAGTGTTTGTTTTTCAATAGTTTGTATAAACTCTTCCTCTTGGCTAAGAAGAGGTGGATTCAGATCTTGCGCTGAAGACGGAGGGGTTTTCCTCGCGTAGAAGGGGCTATTGCAGTAGGATGGGTAAAGAACCCCCTCCGAACTTTGTTACTATTTTCAAAAAGCATTTATAATATATTCCTCCTCTTGAAGAGGAGGTGGCTTCGAAAAACGAAGTTTTTTGAAGACGGAGGAGTTCTCTTCTCATCGCATGCTTTTTTGCTCTACGATAGATTTTAGAACTCCCTCCGAACTTTTTTCTTGAAAAAAGTTCTCGTCCCTCTTCAAGAG
>SUXT01000137.1 GCA_015060835.1 Bacteroidales bacterium | reverse complement strand
ATATTGTGTCTATATAGAAGCTGTATGAATTTCATTTCGTTTTTAAGGACTTCATCATCCTCTCAAAAGCATCGAGGTCGCGTGGGTCGGCATTCACATCGAGCACATCGCCATCGGGCGAAATGAGTTTATATGTGGGGTACCCCGACACCTTCAGGAAATTCTCTACCGCCGTCTGCTGCGCATAGGGCAGATTGTAATGTGCCACATTTTCGCCCACCACATTATACTCCTTAATTACATTCTTCCACGTCTCGTTGCTCGAACGGTTGGCAAGATAGAGAAAAACCATATTATAGGGCGCGAGCCTTTCGAACTCCTCTTTGCTCTTGGCGAGGGCAGCCTTGCAGGGGCCGCACCATGTGCCCCACACATCCACCAATATGTATCGGCCACGATAGGGCTCGGTGAGTTTACGCAGTATCTTCTCGCCATCGCTCATATTCTTCACCTTGTCAGACGATTTTATGGAACTGTTATTGAGCGATGCGCCCGTCAGAGCAAGATACTTATCCTGCATAGCCGTCACTATGCTGCGCGCAGCGGGCAGTTGCAGATTCTTGTCGGCCCATTCCATAATTTGCTCATTAGCCGGAATGCGATAGCCATATATACATCCGCTTATCACTCCTGCCATATAAATATCCGTCAACGTCGGCGTTGTTGATACACCGGCGATTGCCCGCCGCGAAAGGTTGAATGTGTTTGTTATCTCATACAACTGTATAATTTCATTATTTTCGGAGTGTAAACGAAGTATTGTAGTACCATACTCGGTTCTGTTGAATTCTTCTGCCATTTTATTGACCTCATTTGGTGGTAGCGTGGAGATAAGTTTTCGTACACTGTCAACTACTTCGTCGTATCCTTCAACTATAGAAAGTTCCTTTTTGCTGAGGGTTATTTTCCCGGCATCTGCAAGTTTTTTTATTTTTGCTGCTATGCTGTTACTCTCGCCGGGAATATTGTCTTGCTTGTAGTACATATAGTCTATAAGGAAATAGTTGAAATCGCGGTAGAGGCTGTATGGTGTCTGCTGTAGCATCACATTCCACAGACTGTCGGCATAAGCCATATATTCTTCGGGGAAAGTACCGGTAGCGACATTGTATTTTGCCTGCATAAGCGATCTTCCAGCAGCCGCAAGATAGTATCCTTTCAGATAATCAATGTAGCGCTTCGACAATTTAGGGTGCGACGCTGCTCTTGCATCCAGTTTATCAAGCAGTTTTATTTTTTGGGTTTTTACCTTGCGCATAAAATCCATTGCCTCTTCGGCTGTTGAGTTACTGCGCTCCATGCTTTCGTACAGTTTCTCATAAGGGTGTGCCAGAAGTTCATTCTGAAGGCGCACATTGCTGCCCATAAACAGTCGCTGTCCGGTGGAGAAGTCGTACATGAAGAAGTATGTCTCGCCCGGTTCGAGCACCGTTACTACATTGCTTCTGCGCAAGTCGAGGAACACCTCCGTGGAGTTCAGCAACGGCATTTTCAGTGTAAAGCATCCCAAACTATCCATCTTTGCTGAAAAGATTTCACTATCGAGGCGCATAATTATATTTTCTTTTCCCACACTGAATTCATTACCAAAGTTGCGCGCCTCATCGGTCATGTTTCTCAGCCAGCCAACGATGGTTACGCTGTCGCCCATACAGTAACCGTTGTCTTTTATGCCCACACGATTGTCCTTCACCGGATAGTCGGGCAATGCACGAGAGGTAATGGGAGTACATTTTACAGCCGATGCGCCGTTCACCGAAATACGGCGTGCGCCCCTACGCTTTTTGCCGACCTCGACACTCATTTTCTCATTGCCACATTGCGCGGTGAAGGTGTATTTGCCGCCATTCTCCTCCTTTGTCAGAATGTCCCACACAGCACAATCATAAACTATATGATTGTCGGTAAATGCAATAAACCATTCGCCGGTGGAGGTGCTCCGCCAATACCCATAGGTTCTGAGTTTGTCCGTCAGGTCAATGTCGCATATTTTCCAATCGTTAGCACTATTTCCCTCTATAAAATCGAATTTCTCGCAATCCTCGGGCAAGGGCTCGAACAGCAACGTGAAGCACGAATCACCATCCTCGGGCATGAAAATCTCTTTCCCTATTTCAAAATCTTTGCACCCTATCAGTTTATACTCTTTATCCTGCGCCACAAGATGAGTCGCTGTAGATATTCTAATCCAATGATTTGGATAATGGTGGGCGCGCACCGACAACACTGTGGCAGTGTCGGTAAGTTCAACTTTCTCAAATACAAGTTTTGTAGTATTAGTCGCGCCTACAAGCGGGAACTCCACCACTTTGTTGCCTTTCGTGCAGGCAACGAGCAGCAGTATAGCTGCAAGGGCAAGGAATAATTTTGTCTGTCTCATTGTATCTGTCTGTTTAAGTATTATTGCTGTACGGTAAACGTATGGTTTTGCTTTTTGTAACATCTGTTCCTACTTTTTATACAGTTTCTCTATTGCCTGTCGCACATCACTTGGCATACTCGGACGCGGTGCCTTATTGTCGGCGATGCTTCCATCGGTGGCGACAAGAATATATGTGGGGAAGCCACGTACTTCGAGGAATTCCTCAACCGCTTTCTGTTGCGCCGCAGGCAAACGAAGATTGACACAATCCTCGCCGTCAAGCCCAAAACGCTTTGTGGCTTTGTGCCACAGCTCTTCGGGGGAAGTGTTTGCCAGATACATATAGGTAACGGGCAGGTCTTTCAACTCCTCGTGCAACTGTGGCAGATGCTCCAGTTCGCTGCGGCACGGACCGCACCATGTACCCCATACGTCTACATAGACGACTCTGCCACGGTAGGGAGCAATAAGTTTTTGGAAAATCTCTTTGCCATCGAGAAGGCTATCAATGGGCGTAGCCTCTATTTTCTCCATTTGTTCATCGGTAAAAGTAGCATATTTACTGTTAACGCTGTCGATATATTGCATCAGTGTGGCAAATGTTTCAGGTGTAAGCTCTTTCTGCAAGACCTTTTCGCGCTCAGGTGTCATTTCATACCCACATTCAGATAAGAAATAATCGGTCTTCATCAGTTGCGACAGTTCTTCGGAGGATTTCAATGAATCTATAGCCATACAGTGCTCTTGAAAGAAATAGAGTTTTTCATCGGTTATTCCATCAGGAAAAGGAGCTATAAATCCATTCTGCGCTATATATTCGATACCCATAACATCACGCAAATAGTAATATGCATCACATGGTAGCGGAGCCTGTGGATATAGGAATTCTTCGGTTTTAATTTCGCTGAGGATTTCCAGATATTCATCCGGCAACGTAGTATTTCCTTGCGATAAAAAATCGGAATAATGCCCTTTCAGATTCTGTGTAATATCCATTGCATAGCCGTAACGTGCCATTTGGCGCAACGACTCCACATAGCCGGCGGGAAGGTCGGGATGCGCTGCACTCAGCGTATCTATTCTATACATATTGTTCTTGTGAATATTCCGTATATGGCTGAGAGCCGCCTGCATCTCCATGTCAAACATACGGCCATGAAAATTGTCAATTTTCAAAGGATGGGCAATCTGCGAATTGTGCGCTTCGGCATTTTCGCCGCTGAATATACAACGGCCGTTAATGTCATCGAGCAGAATTTCTGCTTTTGTACCGGGACGGCAGAAAAGATTAAGCTCTTTCCACACTACGCCCAGTATCTTGTTGCCGTCCCATATCTGTATATGAAGTGTGCGATTGGCAGGAAGTTCAACACTCCACTTTCCTTCGCTGTCGGTAACGGGTTTAAGGGAAACTTGTCCACATTTCAGATAATCGGGGTAAATAAGCGTAGCTTTCTCTCCTTCGCTCTTGCTTGCCAATTGGAAAGTAACTGTTACACTGTTTGTCTCTTTGTTACGGTTAGGCATACTGCAACACACAACAATAAGAAGAAGCGAGAATAAATACAATGTCTGTTTCATAATATTGTGTTTATAGATGGTTTTCATATTATCCAAGTACAAAATTCGTGCCAAACAGCCAACTATCTGTTTTTCAAGCAACAACTTTTTTTGCCATATGTCCGTTTTCGGACAGTGTGTTCGATTCCGAACATTTGACACCGTCTTTGACTCGCATATATAACCATCATAGCCATTTAAAATTGAAATCTAAACTTTTTCAACCGGGAAACACCTAAGCGTATGTTGATTTTTTTTACAAAAAACACCTCTCTAAGATTAGGCTTATAGATAATATTTCTTTCGGTGCAAAGATAAAATTTCGGAGCAATATCGTGGATAAACGAGAATAAAATCTGCTATCCATTTGCCGTCATTCGCCACATTATAAACTTTTATCGATATTTATCGGGCAAATTATCGAATTTAGCGACAAATACTATATATTTGTAATATATAGTCCCTATGCGCCAATGTAATATTTTTTCATCATCACACTAAAAAGTTCAACACGAGAGATGCAAGCAGCAAAAGGGCAGGGATAGATTAACTTGACTTATGCACCATGAGAGAAACAGACTGTATCATTCGAACCACTCTCTCAGCTTAGCATTTGCCTGTTTCTTTATATCATCATCAACACAAGCAAGCAATTTCAACACAGCAAAAATAAGAGCAATATCATCAGTATATCCTACTGCAGTCAGGATATCAGGGATAATGTCGGCAGGAAGAATGAAATAACCTAATGCACCTATTATCATTGTACGCTCTTTAAGCGACACCTTATCGGACTTCATTGCATAAAACAATAGGAGGACATTATATATGACCTCTTTGCCTGCAGCATTTGCTACTGACTTTACTTTATCCCAAAGTCCACTATCGGAATACTCCTTACCATACTTTGCTAATTTATCATCATTAGCATCAAACTTATCATCCATAGTTATTCTATTTATTTTTAATATGAAGCGAATTTATAAAAGGGAAATCCCTTATGCAAGGGAAATTCCCTATTTATCGGTAGGAAAATCCCTAAATATTCCTCTGTAGTATAAATTCACTTATTGGTGTCTGTCCCTTCGCGTTTGTAACGCGAAGGATTGAGTATAAGCATCTGCGATGCGCTCAAAATAAAACTTATTATGAATTGAATCTGAGTTTTTCCAACTTATTCTTTGCTTATGCAATTCTAAATTTAAGCGCATTTTAAATGCTTATACTCATAACATCCGCATTACAAATGCGGATGGACAAGAGATACAGGGGCTTATATTGAATAATAAAAGGATTAAGTACGTTTACCGGACACCAATAAAATTCATTATCGATCGCAGAGGCGTTTCCAGATATTAGACAAGAGAAAAAACCGAAAGGTTGCAAAAAGAAGAAGAAATTTACAGAAGAGAACGACAAACTTTCAAGAAAAGAGGTTCTTTAGCAAAGAGCTTCGCATACAGACACAAAAAAAAGTTCCCTCAGCTCGTCTGAACTGAAGGAACTCACAAGTAAAAGTGGCGATGACCTACTCTCCCACAACTAAATGCAGTACCATCGGCGCGGTTGGGCTTAACTTCTCTGTTC
>SUXT01000136.1 GCA_015060835.1 Bacteroidales bacterium | reverse complement strand
GCGGAGTTCGTAGGCGAGTGTTGTCTCTATGCCTGATACCATGTGTCCGCCTTCGGGGTAGAATTTGAGGTCGACGGCGGGGAGGTCTGAGGAGATCCATTCGCCACGGTACATGAATCCTCTTTTTCTATCGAGCATGTTCTTGAAGTCCCAGTTGTTGCCGTTTACTTTGTCGAAGATGGGGAAGACGCGGCTGAAGACTGCTTCCTTGCCCCAGTTGAGCATGTAGCGGGTGTAGGCGCGAATCTCATAGTATCCCGACAGCAGCAGGGGCTTCAGTTCGAATTCGCCGTGGCAACAGCCTTTGTCATCTATCTTGTACTTCTTTGTCTCTACTACATAGCCTTCGGGGGCGCAGAGTTCTACATACAGCACTTTGCTGAGGGTGCTCGGGGTGTCTTTCACTCCTTCGGTGACGTATGCTTTGAACCACATTGTCTCGCCTAAGTAGTAGGCGGTGTTGTCGAAGTGGAGGTAGACTCTTTCCTGCGGGAAGAGGTTGTTTACCACTGCGGCGTTGAAGACCATTTTTTCGAGGTTCTTTTCGTCGGCGTGGGCGCTGAGAACGACCAATAGCAATAGTGCGGTATGTAGAAGTTTGCGTAGCATAGTTGTTTAATAATCTTTGTGTTATTGTCGGAGGGGTTTGAATGTTTTGCTTGTGCGTTCGGTCAAACTCCCTCCCCCGTTCGGGTACTCCCTCTTATCCAAGAGGGAGAGTGTTTCTCTTTGTTTGTCAACATGTTACCAAAGCTCCTCCTCTTGGATAAGAGGACATTGCGTAATAAGCAATGTTTGCGACGACGGGAGCTTTAGCTCCCTAAAGGAGTGCCGAGCTTGCGAGGTCCATTCAGCTTGCTGAAGACGGAGGAGTTCGAATGTTTTGCTTGTGTATTCGGTCAAACTCCCTCCCCCGTTCGGGTACTCCCTCTTATCCAAGAGGGAGAGTTGTTTTCTCTTTGTTTGTAAATATGTTACCAAAACTCCTCCTCTTGGATAAGAGGAGGTGGATTCAACCGCCACGGTTGAAGACGGAGGAGTTCGAATATTTTGCTTGTGTATTCGGTCAAACTCCCTCCCCCGTTCGGGTACTCCCTGCTCTTAAAGCCCTGAAAGGGCGAAACTGTATAGCATAGTCCGTAAGGGCTATGTTAATGCATAACAAACACACAGCCCTGAAGGGGCGAAACTGTAATAACAGCTGTTCATAATTTCGCCCCTCCGGGGCTACGACTGTATGTTTCTGTATCCGTAGGCTTCACAGCCTACGCTATATAATGTTACCCCTCTGGGGTATTTTGTTTCAAAATGTTGTTTATTTAGCAAAGTTATTTGCTGTTTTCATCACAATTGGACTTTTTAAACTTTAAAATGGTTTAATTGGTAACGACTATGCAAATATAATATACCCCTAACAAAAAAAAGGGGGGAAAATCCCTATTTTTTTGGGGAAATTCCCTATAATTTGTATTTTTGCCGTATTGACATACATAATTAATTCTTATGGATTATACAGCAATTCTTGATAAATATTACCCGGAGGATAATGATTGTAAACAGATTCTGTTGAAACATAGTCGCATGGTGGCTGATTTTGCATTGGAGATGGCCGGCAGGCACCCTGAACTTGGTCTCGACTTGAGGTTTATAGAGGAGGCGGCTATGCTGCATGATATCGGTATTTTTATGACCTCTGCGCCCGATATTGGTTGTGTGGGCGATGCGCCTTATATTTGCCACGGCTATTTGGGTGCGGAACTTTTGAGAAAGGAGGGGCTTCCGCGCCATGCACGCGTGTGTGAACGCCATACGGGCACGGGATTGACAAAGGAGAGGATTATTGCATCGGGGTGGCCGCTTCCTGCACAGGATATGTTGCCCGAAACATTGGAGGAGCAGATTGTATGCTTTGCCGACAAATTCTTTTCGAAGGTGAAGTATCTGCATAAGTCGCGTACTTTTGAACAGGTGGTCGAGAGTATGGCAAGAATTTCGCCCGAAAGTGAGGAAAAAGTGAAGGAGTGGGCAAAACTTTTCCTTTGAAACGTTAATATGTGTGCTTTTTTCTCCGAAAATTATTAAATACTCCTTTTTATTTAGTAAATTTGCCAATTGTACGGAGTACTTTAAACGATGGAATTGAAGCATAGTTTGAGTAATATATTCAGATATTCATTGATGTTGATGATGCTTGTGGCTGTAATGCAACCGATTACAGCTATTTCGTCGTTGTCTCATGTTGCTTCGTGCGACTCTATCATTGGGGTGGATACATTGACTTTGGCAGTTGACACATTGCTGAAGTCCAAGAAGGATACAGCGGAGAAAGCCAAAAAAGAGCCGCTCGATGCTCCGGTGGAGTATGAATCGTCCGACTCTATGGTGTGGATTATGGGTGGAAATGCCAACCTCTACGGTAACGGAAAGGTTACATACGACAAGATTGAACTTGATGCGAGCATCATCTCCATGAACATGGACAGCAGTATTGTGCACGCTTTCGGTCGCAAGGATTCTGCAGGCAGCGTGATAGGGCTTCCTGTGTTCAAGGATGGAGCGACGCCTTATGAATCGGATAAGATAAGCTACAATTTCAAGTCGAAAAAGGGCTATATAAATAATGTATATACCCAGCAGGGCGATGGCTATATGATGGGTAGCGCTGCGAAGAAGGACAGCGAGGGTACATTCTTCCTAAGAGACGGAAAGTACACCACCTGCGACGCAGAGCACCCACACTTCTACGTTGCCTTGACACGTGGAAAGGTGCGCCCCAAAAAGGATGTGGTCTTCGGACCGGCTTATCTTGTGGTGGAGGATGTTCCCCTGCCGTTGGCAATTCCGTTCGGATTTTTCCCTTTTACAAGCAGTTATTCTTCGGGATTCATCATGCCTACATACGGCGATGACTCGGAGCGCGGATTCTACCTGAAGGATGGTGGTTACTATTTTGCCATCAGCGACAAGATGGATCTGAGACTTACGGGCGAGATATTCACTAAAGGCTCATGGGGTCTTGCTGCGGCATCGACATACGCCAAGCGTTACAGATATTCAGGCAGTTTCGACTTCAACTATCTTGTTACAAAGGAGGGCGAGAGGAATCTGCCCGACTATTCGGTGGGCAAGAACTTCAGAATACAGTGGAGCCACCGTCAGGACAGGAAGGCAAGCCCCAACAGCAACTTCTCGGCAAGTGTGAACTTCGCTACATCGAGCTACGAGAAGTCCAACCTCTACAGCATTTACAACCCCATGCTCAGTTCGCAGAGCGTGCGTACTTCGAGTGTGAGTTATTCGCACACTTTCCCCGAAATAGGACTTACAATTTCGGGTACCATGAATGCTTCGCAGAATGTGCAGGACTCTACCGTTTCGCTCACTGCACCCAGCCTCAACGTGTCGTTGGCAAGGCTCTATCCGTTCAAACGTAAAAAGAAGATGGGCGAGGAGCGTTGGTACGAAAAAATCTCGCTGTCGTACAACGGACAGTTGAGCAACAGCATCAGCACAAAAGAGGATAGGGTATTCAAGTCCAACATCATAAAGGATTGGCGTAACGGTATCAAGCACAATATACCCATCAGTGCCACATTCCAGCTGTTCGACTACATTAACCTTACACCCAGCTTCAACTACACCGAACGTTGGTATGCCTACAAGGTCAATCAGGAGTGGAACCCGCAGATGATGCGTGCGGCAATGGATACGGTCTACGGATTCAACCGCGTCTACAACTACAATATGTCTGTTGGTATGAACACCACACTCTATGGTTTCTACCAACCTGTAGGACCTTTTGCAAAGAGCCGCGTACATACGGTGCGCCATGTCTTCAAGCCTACATTGTCGTTCAACTACGCTCCCGACTTCGGTGATTCACACTACGGTTACTACGATTCGTACACATATACCGATGAGGATGGAGAGGTGCATCTTGTGCAGTATTCTCCCTATCAGGGTAGTCTCTACGGAGTGCCCGGACGCGGAAAGACAGGAAGCGTCAGCCTCGACATCAGCAATAATGTGGAGATGAAATGGAGAACAAAGACCGACTCACTGAAGAAGGTGAGCATCATCGACGAACTTGGAGCGAACCTTTCGTACAACCTTGCAGCTAAGGAGAAGCCGTGGAGTAACCTCAACACCCGTCTGCGCCTTAAACTGTCGAAGAATTATACATTCAGCTTGAACGCTACGTGGGCTACATACGCTTACGAATTCAACGAGAATGGCCAGGTTGTGGTGGGTAACCGCACAGAGTGGTCATACGGACGATTCGGCCGTTTCCAGGGAATGAGCCAGAATCTCTCTTATACATTCAATAACAAGACTTTCACTCGCCTGTTCTCGCTCTTCAAACCCAAAGAGGTGGCTGAGGAGGAGAAGGAACTGACACAGGAGGAGATAGATGCTGCCAACAAGGCGCAGAAGGAACTTATGGCGACTGCACGTGTGAAGAAAGGTGGACGCAACCGTGGTAAGGCAGCCAAAGATGCCGAGGTCGACGATGAGGGATATATGCCTTTCAAGTTGCCGTGGAACTTCACTGTTTCGTATGGTATAATAATGTCCGAGGATCGCACGGCAGACATCAATATAAAGACCATGCGCTACCCATATAAGTTTACACAGAATATGAACTTTTCGGGTAATATTGGTATTTCTGACAATTGGAAAATCAATTTCTCTTCGGGATATAACTTCGAGCATAAGAAGCTGACTACCACTACAATGAATATTTCTCGCGACCTGCACTGCTTCGAAATGTCGTGCGGCGTGGTGCTCAGTCCCTACACCTCTTTCAACTTCAGCTTCAGAGCTACTTCCCAGATGCTTGCCGATGCTCTCAAATGGGATAAGAGAAACAGTGGCAGCAACATCGACTGGTATTAGAATCGGGTTTTTTATCTTGTTAATTGTCTCTTCGCGTTCCAAACGCGAAGGATTGAGTATGAGTATCTATGATGCGCTAAAGCCCAAACCTATAATTGTATGCGTCTGAGTACTTATACAGTTCTTTCTATGCTTATGCCGGTTTTAGAGGATTATTGGATTTAAGCGCATTTTAAATGCTGATACTTGTAGCATCCGCATTGTAAATGCGGATGGACGGGGGGCTCTTCTCATCGCATGTTATTTTGCTCTACGATAGATTTTAGAACTCCCTCCGAACTTTTTTCGCAAAAAAAGTTCTCGTCCCTCTTCAAGAGGGACAGTGTTTTTTAGTATGTTTATTAAAGATATTAGCGGAAGGTGGAAAAGCTAAAAAGATGTGTACAAAGATTAGCTTGAAGAGGAGGAGGCTTCGAAAAACGAAGTTTTTTGAAGACGGAGGAGTTCAAAACATAAGCAGAATAAAAACTAACCGGACATTACTAATAAAAAATATTGCTGTCCGGTAAACTTATTTAAACTGTTTTAAATTAAAGATTCAAGTCAGTACAAGCCCCCTTTTTTCATTGATAGGTTCATTGATGCGCATTAAGCTTTTAGGCAGACGGCGTCAATGACT
>SUXT01000135.1 GCA_015060835.1 Bacteroidales bacterium | reverse complement strand
AAGAGCATCGAAAGTAAGGGCGACCAAAGGATTGCTTGTGCATATCTTTGGAAAGTTGGCTATTGCTCTACTTTCATTTGCAAATTTATAAAATTTTGAATCAGTTGCCAACTACTGATTCGTATTAATAATAAAAAGATATGAAACTAAGGACAATTTTCATGTTTTTTGTTGCTATTGTGTTAGCGACATCTTGTAAAACTCCCAAAATCTCATATTTTCAGGATGTGATGAACGAGAGTGAGTTGGCAATTCAGAAGGATGGAACGATTAGGTTACGTCCCGGTGATAAGATTTCTGTGATTGTAAGTACAAAAGCTCAGGAATACAATAACCTTTATAACCTTCCGTGGACCCCTGCGAGAATAGGGCAGGCTGCAGAGTACCAGAGTTCTCAACCCCAAGGTATAGTCGGATACACAGTAAATGACGATGGTAATATCCAGTTCCCGATATTGGGCGCTGTAAGTGCTTCGGGAAAGACACGCGAGGAGTTGGCTGCTGAGATAAAGAAAATGCTTATTGATGGAAAATATCCCGAAGATGATCCCTTGGTGGTTACAGTTGAATTTGGAAACTTGAATGTGTCGGTATTGGGTGAAGTTGCAAAGCCCGGACGTTACAATATCAATAAAGACAAGACTACAATCCTCGATGCAATAGGATTTGCCGGCGATCTTACAATTTACGGAGAAAGAGATTGTGTTATGGTGATGCGCGAAGAGAATGGCAAGCAAAAAGTTTATGAAGTGGATTTGACATCGGCAGGCAACATTATGCGTTCTCCCGTCTATTATGTTCAGCAGAACGATGTTATTTATGTTAAGCCCAATACAATGCGCCAGCGTCAGGCTACTGTAGCGGGAAATACTGTCTACACACCCACTTTCTGGATTTCAGTAGCTTCGTTGCTGACAACAATAACAGCACTTATAGTAAAGTAACAAATTAAACACAATAAAGGATATGTCAACAATTCAGAATAATATTGAACATAACGAGGATACCTTGAATGTCAAGGATTTTATCTTCATGTGTTTGGCAAAATGGTATTGGTTCGTAATATCTCTCTTTGTAGTTCTTTCACTCGCTACATTCTATATATTAAGAACACAGCCTACATATACACGTTCTATGCAGGTGATGATAAAGAACGACTCAAAGGGAAAATCGATGTCGGATGCAATGAGCGAATTTTCCGATATGGGAATGTTCAAGACTTCGAGTTCTGTCGACAATGAATTGGTAGCCATACAATCTCCGGCTATTATGGCCGAGGTAGTGAACCGTCTCCACTTGGATATGAACTACTCAGTGGATGGTACGTTCCATAAGAAAACAATTTATGGAAAATCACTTCCTGTATCTGTGATTTTTATGGACATCGAAGATAATGGCTCCGCATCAGCTACAGTAGAGATTGCCAAGGATGGCAATGTGTCACTCTCTGATTTTGCATGGAGTGCAAACGGAGAAATTTTGGAAAGTGAAGATGTGGTCAAAGGCAAATTGTCTATGGGCGATGGTGCCGTTTTGGCTCCTATTGAAACACCACTCGGAAGAGTCGTTGTGTCTCCTACACAGAATTATGTTCCTGAAGACTTGAAGATTTTTGTAAGAAAGAGCGGAAAATATGCAGCAACACAACAGTATTTCAAATTGTTGACAACTGCTTTGAACGACAAAAAATCAGATATTATCAACCTCTCGATTACAGATGTATCTACCCAGCGTGCTGTTGATGTACTCAACACTGTGGTAGCCGTTTATAACGAGAAATGGGTTGAGGACAAGAATAAGGTAACAGTCTCTACATCAAAATTCATCAAGGAGCGTCTCGACAGCCTTGTAAATGAATTGAGTGATGTGGACAAGGATATCTCTTCGTTCAAGAGTAAACAGCTTCTTCCCGACGTGGCATCGGCTTCGAGCATATATATGACACAGAGCACTAAGGCCAATGAAATGGTACTTGAGCTGAATAACCAGTTGCAGATGGCACGCTATATTCTCGAATATGTAAAGAATGATGCTAACAAGGGCAAACTGTTACCTGCAAACTCAGGTATACAGGCTTCAAGTATCGAGAAGCAGATTTCTGAGTACAACGAACTGCAGCTCAAACGTTCTAAACTTGTATCAGGAAGCGACATCAAGAACCCTATCGTCAATGACCTTGATGAATCGTTGGCCTCTATGCGTACTGCTATCATAACATCTGTCGAGAACCAGATAGTTACTCTCAAGACCCAGATTAAGAATACTCAGGCACATGAGCGTCAGACAGTGGAGCGCATTGCTGCTAACCCCAAGCAGGAGGAGTATCTGTTGTCTGTAGGCCGTCAGCAGAAGGTCAAGGAGGCACTTTACCTCTTCTTGTTGCAGAAGCGCGAAGAGAATGAACTTTCACAGGCATTTACAGCTTACAATACTCGTATAATCACTCCTCCTACAGGCTCTTTGTTCCCTGTCGCTCCCGCGAAGTCTAAGATTTGGCTTATTGCATTCGTGCTTGGTTTGGCAATCCCTGTTGGTATTATATTCATCAAGGAGAATCTTATTACCACTGTACGTGGTCGCAGAGACTTGGCTTCTTGCTCAATGCCTCTTATCGGTGAGATTCCCATGACTATGAAGCCCGATGCTTCGCGTTGGAAATTCTGGGAAAAGAAGGAGAATGACAAGCGTCTTATCGTTGTTCAGGACGGTAACCGCGATGTTATCAACGAGGCTTTCCGTGTAATGCGTACAAATATTGAGTTTATGACAAAGAAGGATGGTCTCAATGTATTTGTGGTAACATCGTTCAACCCCGGTAGCGGTAAGTCTTTCTTGACAGTCAACCTTGCAAAGAGCCTTGCGCTAAAGGGTAAGAGAGCTATTGTTGTCGACGGTGACTTGCGCCACGCATCTGCATCGGCTTATGCCGGTACTCCCAAACGCGGTCTCTCTGACTATCTGGCAGGACGTGTAAATGACTATAAGGAGTACATTGTAAATTCAGAGGAGCACAAGAATATGTTTATTCTGCCGGTAGGTACAATCCCTCCCAACCCTGCCGAATTGCTTGAGGATGAACTTCTCGGAAAGTGTATCAATGAACTCCGCTCAAGCTACGATTATGTATTTATCGACTGTCCGCCTATCGACATCGTTACAGATACTTCGGTTATCGAAGCGTTTGCTGACAGAACACTCTTTGTCGTGCGTGCAGGTATGCTTGAGAAGAGCATGATTCCCGAACTTGAGGATATTTACAAGGGCAACAGATTCAAGAATATGTCGCTTATCCTCAATGCTACAACAGATGGCGCTGGTGGTCGTTACGGTTACCGTTACGGTTACAGATACGGCTATCGTTATGGTTCGCACTATTATGCCTACGGTGGCAAGAGCAAATAACATAAAGAAAGTGTTATATATTTTATTGGCAGTAGTGAAAGCTACTGCCAATAATTTTAGAATAAAAATTTTTCTATAGATCTATAAATTTATGTGGCCTTTTACTTCATATAAATCTTTGTCGGATAGCGGCTTGTTGAAAAATTCGATAGACTACCACTCTCATATTCTTCCCGGAGTGGATGACGGTGTGCGCACAATGGAGGATTCGTTGGAGATTCTTGCCAATTTCGAACAGCAGGGCATTTCGGAGTTGTGGCTGACACCTCATGTTATGGAGGATGTTCCCAATACTACCATAGATTTGAAGGCGCGTTTCGATGAGCTTTGCGCCGAATATAAGGGTGAAATAAAATTGCACCTTGCGGCTGAGTATATGTTGGATACTCTTTTCGAGGAGAGATTGCAGGCTAAGGATATTCTGCCTATCGGTGAGACGGGTAACCATATCTTGGTGGAGACTTCATATTTCAGTTCGCCTATACGACTTTTTGAAACTCTTGAGAGCATTAAATCAAAAGGGTATTATCCGTTGCTTGCCCATCCCGAGCGCTATCAGTATATGACTGAGAAGGATTACAAGAAGTTGAAGGCAATGGGTGTAAAACTTCAGCTGAACCTGGCTTCATTGGCAGGACGTTACGGCGCTCCTGAGCAGAAGAAGGCTGAGTGGTTGGTGAAGAAGGATATGTATTCTGTTGTGGGTAGTGATACGCACCGTCCGTCTATGCGCCATTGGGAGATGAAGATAGATTCGTCTGTGCTAAAGAAATTGGCGGCATCTTCTGCCAATATCAAGTGCGGGGAGTGGAATTTGTAGTTAACGGTTCTTCGTATAAAAAAAGCAGTTTAAAATATTGATTTTAAACTGCCGAGGTGGAGCATACGAGAGTCGAACTCGTCACCTTTTGACTGCCAGTCAAACGCTCTAGCCAGATGAGCTAATGCCCCTTGTTCTTTATATGACTTTGCGAAGATAGCGATTTTTTTTGTTTTTTTGCTATCTTAGCGTTGTTTTTTTCAGTTGTAATCTGCTAATTTGTTTACGATGGATGTAAAATCGCCGGAGGAGAGGATTATTATGGGTATTGACCCGGGTACGAATATCATGGGTTATGCTTTTATAGGTGTGCGTGGCAACAGGGTGCGCCTTATAGCTATGGGTGTTATCGATCTTCGTAAGATGGCGGATTCTTATTTGAAGTTGGGCGAGATTTTTTCGAGAGTACAGGGCCTGATAAAGTCTTTCTTGCCGGACGAGGTGGCCATTGAGGCTCCTTTCTTCGGGAAGAATGTGCAGAGTATGCTTAAGCTTGGGCGTGCACAAGGTGTGGCTATTGCTGCTGCCATCAGCCGCGATGTACCTATTTGTGAGTATGCACCGCTTAAAATCAAGATGGCTATCACCGGTAATGGTGGTGCCTCTAAGGAGCAGGTCGCTGATATGTTGCGCCGTATGCTTAATATTGATGCGGGTGAGATGCCGCATTTTATGGATGCAACTGATGCGCTTGGAGCGGCATATTGTCATTTCCTGCAGTTGGGTAAGCCTGTGGTAAAGACAGGTTATTCGAGCTGGAAGGATTATGTTGCCAAGAATCCTGATAAGATTAAATGATTCTCCCTGCTTTTGAATCTCTTTGTAAATTAGTAACTTAAGAAACTGTCCCTCTTGAAGAGGGACGAGAGATTTTTTTCTAAAAAAATCTCGGAGGGAGTTCCAAAATCTATCGTAGAGCCAAAAAACATGCGACGAGAATAGAACTCCTCCGTCTTCAAAAAACTTCGTTTTTTGAATCCACCTCCTCTTCAAAAGGAGGAATAATAAAACTCTCCCTCTTGGATAAGAGGGAGTACCCGCAGGGGGAGGGAGTTTGAATGAATACACAAGCAAAAGTTTCAAACTCCTCTGTCTTCATCAAGCTGAATGGACCTCGCAAGCTCGGCACTCCTTTGATAATATAGAAACTATGCTGCGCTCGTTGTAAATGTAAGTAAACTTCCATTCACTCGCTTGCTATAGTTTTGGAAAGCTAAAGCTTTGAATGTTACTAAATTCGGCTGCACTCGGCAGAATATAAACAAGTTTACATTCTGCTCTCATTTGCACGAATTTTCGTCGTCGCAAAGCTCGTGCCAGCGAGTACAATGCGAGCTTGCTTGCAATTGTAAACGAGCGCAGCCGAGCTTCGCATAAAGCAAACATTGCTTATTACGCAATGTCCCCTT
>SUXT01000018.1 GCA_015060835.1 Bacteroidales bacterium | reverse complement strand
GTCTTCCTTTTTTCCGAGAAAAAAGTTCGGAGGGGGTTCTTAACCCATCGTACTACAATAAACCATACTACGCGAGGAAAACCCCTCCGTCTTCAAAAACTGTCGTTTTTGATAGACCTCGCAAACTCGGCACTCCTTTAGGGAGCTAAAGCTCCCGTCGTCGCAAACATTGCTTATCACGCAATGTCCCCTTTAAGGGCAGGAACTTTTTAGAATAGTTTTTTATCCATTGAAGAATGGAGTTGTACTTTTTAGGTATAATATCGCATAATCATTTTATAAAATAATCAAAGGCTACTCAATCACAGCGGCAAAACCACCATTCTTTACCATCTTGATCTCGATGGTGCTATTCTTTGTAACCTTCTTCTCCACCTTGTTGTAGTGCATAGCCTGAATATCGGCATTTATACCATCCTTGAATCCTGTCAGCTTATATTCGCCATCGCCGAGGAAGTCGAGCTTCACGTTAAACACACGCTCACGCTGTTCGCCCTCACATATGCCGCCGATGAACCATTTATCGCCCTTATGCTTGGCAACGATTATATATTTACCGACCTCAGTCTCCAATGCGCGAGTCTCGTCCCATGTGGTAGGCACAGAAGCTATGTAACGCGCACAGTCATCATTCTTGTAATACTCGGCAGGATTGTCCGCCAACATCTGAATACCACTCTCCAGTACCACATAAAGAGCCATCTGGAAAGCACGTGTACCCGCCGCACCCGAATTTGGACGACTGCCGGTGTAATTGTCAGGCTGACGGTTGTTCATACCACCGGGGGTAAAGTCTGCAGCACCCACAGCATTGCGAATAAAAGGCAGATAAAGAGTATTTTCGGGACGACAGCCACCCATCTGCTCAAGACCGAGGACACCCTCGTAAGAGAGGAAGTTGGGATACTCATACTCCAATCCCATAGGAGTGAACGAACCGTGCATATCCACAAGGAGTTTATGCTTCGCAGCCTCCTTCACCACACGTTTGTAAAAGTTTACCATCCACTGGTCTGAGTGCTCCATGAAGTCGATTTTTACACCCGCAACGCCCCACTCGGCATACTTCTCAAACAAGTCAAAATGCTGCTCCACTGTCAGCCACGGCAACCAGATGATGATGCCAACGCCCTTAGACTTACCATAAGCGATGAGCTTATCAAGATGCATATCGGGCTTCGCTGTATAAGGATCGCGTGTATCCTTTGCCCAACCCTCGTCGAGAAGAATATACTCCACGCCATACTTAGCAGCAAAATCCACGAAATAGGCATAAGTATCATAGTTGTTACCCGCGCGGAAAGTAACCTCAGGACCGTAAGGAATAGCACCGTTCCACCACTCCCAGCTTACCTGTCCGGGCTTAATCCAACTTGTATCCTCAAGCACCGGACGGCGCGCAAGCTGCACAGGAACAGTCTGCTCGATAATACCCTTAGAATCGGTAATCACCACAAAGCGCCACGGGAAAGTACGTTTACCCTGAGTCTTTGCAATGTAGTAACCCTCCTCAGTGATAATCTCGCCACGGTCGCCCCACGGCTCCCAACTGATGGGCGCACCGGGAAGCGCCGCCGAAATACCCTTGCGGTTACCTTTGAGGAAAAGGCGGGGATAATCGTCAACATCGCTCTCGCCTATAAGCAGTTGGGTATCCTGCTCGCCGGACAGAAGCATGGGCAATGTAGCCAGACGGTTCTCCATAATCCATTTATCGGCCTCGCCATGCTGGTAGCGCTCCTCAAATGCAGTGTTGAAGGAGCGACACTGCTGATAGTGGGCAGTAAAGCCACTTTCGGGGACTATGGTAAAATGCTCGTTGTCGACAAGCACCTCGCCTTTCATATTCGTAACAAAACGATAGGCAACAGCATTGTCCATCACACGCATCTCCACCTTACACGAACCGAAGTTCAGGACAGCCTCGGTATATTTGCTCTCTATTGTAGAGAACTTAAGCGGAACAACAGGCTTGATAGTCTCGCTCACACTCTTCTGTTTCACACTCTTTACAGCAGCGTCGCCTGCAAGTGTCTTTCCGTCCACTATCAACCTGATGTCATTTATTGTATAGACCTTTTTACCGTTCTTTGTAACACTCCATCCGAAATTACCCTTTCCGGTGCAGAGATCGACAACAATACTCTTGTCGGGAGAGAAAATCTTCTCATCGGCATTGGCTGCCATCGGCACAAGCAACGCAAGCGCCATGAGCCAAACAGTTCTGATAATTATTTTCATAGTAGTTTTGATAATGATTAGTTAAAAATTTCTTCTTCTGAACTCACTGCACACGATGGCAGTAGCAGTAGAAACATTCAGCGACTCCGATGTTGCACGTCCTGCGGGGAAGTTGGGAATAAGAATCCTGTCGCTCACCAACCTTTCGCACTCGGCACCGATACCTTTGCCCTCGTTGCCCATGACAATAACGCCGACAGCAGATAGACTATGTTCATAAATATTTCCACCGCTGAGGAAAGTACCATACACAGGAGCGCCCGCCTCGCGGGCAGCAGAAAGGAATTTCGGCAGGTCGACATAATGCACATTAACCCTTGCCAAAGCCCCCATAGTGGCCTGTACTGTCTTGGGATTGTAAACATCCACCGTACCCTGAGAACAAAAAACATTCTCTATGCCGAACCAGTCGGCAATCCTTATGATGGTACCCAAATTTCCCGGGTCCTGCACATCGTCGAGCGCAAGACACAGCTCACGACTTGCAACCGAAAAATCACAGGCCTCGTCGCGCTGACGGAACAGCGCCATAATTCCTTGAGGCGTACGCAGGAAACTTGCCTTCTTCAATTCATCGTCGTCGGTCTCAATAATCTCAGTTCCATCAAGAGCGGGTAACGAGGCAAGGAAACGCTTAGTGGCAATCAGTTTCACACACTCCATTCCCGCAGCAATAAGGTCGAAGACAATCTTCTCCCCCTCAGCCACAAAAAGGCCGCTCTCCTTACGGAACTTCTTCATCTCCAGAGAACGTATAAGTTTAATAAGATTTTTGCTTAACATAAGTTTAAAATTCATCATGAAACGCAAATCTAATAAGAAAATTCAAAGAACCATATATAAATGTCAAATATTTCCAAGAAGAAAAAACAAAAAACACTCATAGAAACAATATAAGCTCAAAATACAGCAAAACAACGACAGAAATAAACAAAAAAACACTAACTTTGCAAATTGGCGGTAAAATGCAAAAAAATAACCTTAAAACCAAGAACGTGCCAATAAAAAGGGGAATATACATATTGCTGAGCCTTCTGCTGTTAGCATCCTGTTCGGTATCAAAATTCATACCGGACGGAGAGCGTATGCTCAACAAAGTAGAAATTATCTCCTACAACAAAGAGAACAAAGCAGCCGAAGCACGCTCATATGTGCGCCAAAATCCCAACTCCAAATGGTTCAGTCTGGCAAAAGTGCCCATGCGCATATATTGCCTGTCGGGTAAGGACAGTACCAGATTCATCAACAAGGTGCTGCGAAAAATAGGCGAAGCACCGGTAATTTACGACAGCAGACAAGCCGAACTCACACGAAGCAACATTGAAACTATGCTCCGCAACAACGGCTATTTGCACGCCACTGTCGACCACGAAGCCAAACCGATAAAGAACAACAAGGTCGATGCCATCTACTATCTGCACGAACGCAACAGATACAAGGTAACAAGCGTCAGCCGCGAAATAGAGGACTCCCTTGTAGAATCATACATACTCGGAGACACCGCAGCATCACTCATAAAAGCAGGAATACCCTTCAGCATAAACACCCTGAACAAGGAGCGCGAACGCATCACCGCCCTGCTTAAAGAGAACGGCTTCTATAAATTCCAGAAAGAGTTCATCACCTTCGTTGCCGACACAGCCCACCACTCCACCGAGATAAACCTGAACATGAAGGTGGCAGCCTTCAGAGCCAACGTACAGGATGCCCCTGAAGCCCACCGACAATACCGTTTCGGAAACATCTCCGTTGTCTCCGACGCCGGACTCCGTCTCGATGACAACATACTCTCGCAGTGCGACACCATGACAATGGGCAATTACAACCTGCTCTACAATAACGAGCCATTCATACGCCCCACAGTGCTATCGAACCAGATATACATCGAGCCCGGAGAATACTACTCGCAGAGCAAGGTAAACAGAACCTACAACTCCTTCTCGCAGCTCAATGCCCTAAGATATGCCACTGTAAGAATGCGTGAGAACACAGCAAACGATTCCCTTCTCGACTGCTACATCATGTTCGAGCGCCGCAAGCCCCTCTCGGTATTATTCGACCTCGAAGGCACCAACACCGCCGGCGACCTCGGCGCCGCAGCATCGCTTACATTCACAAACCGCAACCTGTTCAAAGGTTCCGAAGTGCTGTCATTGCGACTATTCGGTGCCTACGAAGCCATCTCCGGACTCAGCGGATACATAAAAGACAGCTACTTCGAATATGGTGCCGAACTTGGACTGCGCATCCCCGGCGGCGCTGTCTCCACCATCATCCCCGCCGAGAAGCGTCATCTGAGATCCGAAACACAATTCTCGCTGAAATTCAACTCACAGGAGCGTCCCGAATTCGAACGACAACTGCTCTCTGCCTCATGGAGCTACCTTTGGAGCCGCAAAGAGACAATGCAGCACAAGTTCGACCTTCTCGACCTCAGCTACATCTACGTACCGTGGATATCAGACACCTTCAAGCGCGAATACCTCGACAGCATCTCCAACCGCAACTCCATCCTCAAGTACAACTACGAGAACCTGCTCATAACGAAGATGGGCTACTCATTCTCCTACAACTCCTCCGACAACAAAGGAAGCTACGGCGGTTCGGCACTCTCGATACGCGGAAACATAGAAAGTTCGGGCAATGTCCTCAACATAGCAAACACACTGCTGAATACCCCGAAAAACAGCGACGGGCAACACACATTCATGAACATAGCCTATGCACAATATATAAAAGGAGACATAGACGTTACAACACGAATCAACTTCGACAGCCGCAATGCCCTCGTCCTGCACACAGGCATAGGCATCGCCTACCCCTACGGCAACTCCACCATCCTACCCTTCGAGAAGCGCTACTTCTCGGGCGGCGCCAACAGCATGCGCGGATGGACTGTGCGCGGACTCGGCCCCGGCTCGTTCAAGAACAAGAACAGCAACATAGACTTCATCAACCAGTCGGGCGACATGAAGCTGGACCTCAACATAGAGTTCCGCTCGCGCCTCTTCTGGAAGATACACTCGGCACTCTTCATAGATGCCGGCAACATCTGGACAATAAGAGACTATAAAGAGCAGCCGGGAGGACAGTTCGACATAAAGAAGTTCCACAAAGAGATAGCCTTCTCCTACGGAATGGGACTGCGATTCGAGCTCGACTTCTTCGTCTTCCGCCTCGACTGCGGTATGAAGGCTGTCAATCCTGCCCTATCAGGGAAGGACAAATACCCCCTGCTCAACCCCGACCTCGACAGAGACTTTGCCCTACACTTTGCTGTAGGATATCCGTTCTAAGAAGCCGGAACAGAGCAACAACATATAGAAGATAAAAATAAAAAATATATAATATGGAAATTCGTTTTATGAGCATCGGTAGCGGCAGTTGCGGAAACTGCTACTACATCGGCACAGGGACATACGGCATACTGATAGATGCCGGCATCCCCGTAAAGACGATACGCCAGGCATTGAAGAGAGAGAACATCCCCTTTGAGAGCATCTGCGCCGTATTTGTTACACACGACCACGCCGACCACATAAAATCGCTCGGAGTCATCGCCTCAAAGGCCATGATACCCATCTACGCGACAAAAGAAGTACACGAAGGCATCACCCGCAACTACTGCACAACCGCCCCCATCGAACAGCAATACATACGCTACATCGAGAAGGAGACCCCCATCGGCTTCCGCGACATGAACATCACAGCGTTCGAAGTACCCCACGACGGCAGCGACAACGTAGGCTACTGCATAGAGATAGGCGACAAGACCTTCTCCTTCCTCACCGACCTCGGAAAGATAACCGACACGGCAGCACGCTACATAAACAAAGCCAACTACCTCGTCATCGAAGCCAACTACGAAGAAGAGATGCTGGCAATGGGCAAGTACCCCAAATTCCTGAAAGACCGCGTATCGAGCGACACCGGCCACCTGAGCAACCAGACAACAGCCGAACACCTCGCACGCAACTTCAACGAATATCTCAAATACATCTGGCTGTGCCACCTGAGCGAGGAGAATAACCACCCCGAACTTGCCTACAAAGCAGTTGAAATGCAGATGCGCAGCTACGGCATCATACCCGGCAAAGATGTGCACCTGAGTGTGCTCAAACGCGCGACACCCTCCCCACTCTACCACCTCAGTTGCAACGAAAAGTGTGAAGAGTGCTAAATCAATAGAAATAGGAAATACTCTCCCTCTTTAAGAGAGAGTACCCGAAAGGGGGAGGGAGTTCGAATGAAAACACAAGCATAAGTTTCAAACCCGAAATCCAATTTCAAACAGCTTCTAAAAGCGCAGAGATAACATTTTGTTGAAAAATAAGCATTAAACAACTTTTCAGAAACAGATAAAAAGATTAACTTTGCGCCCGAAAACGGAAATCCGTTTCCGCGTAGCATATTTTCTATGCTGCGCGTTTCAAAATAGTAAAGAACAAATAAAACATATACTTCCGATGAATTTTGTACAAGAACTGAAATGGCGCGGGATGATACAGGACATGACACCCGGCACCGAAGAGCAATTGCAGAAAGAGATGACAACCGCATACCTCGGCATCGACCCCACAGCCGACTCATTGCACATAGGCCACCTCGTAGGAGTAATGATGCTCCGCCATTTCCAGCGTTCAGGCCACAGACCCATCGCACTCATCGGTGGAGCTACCGGAATGATTGGCGACCCCTCAGGTAAATCAAAAGAGCGCGTCCTCATCGACGAAGAGCGTCTGCGCCACAATCAGGAAGCAATCAAGAACCAGCTCTCACGCTTCCTCGACTTCGAGAGCGATGCACCCAACGCAGCAATCCTCGTAAACAACTACGACTGGATGAAGACCTTCTCGTTCCTCGACTTCATCCGCAACATCGGTAAACTCATTACCGTAAACTACATGATGTCTAAGGACTCTGTAAAACGCCGCATCACAGGCGAAGCAGGAGCCGACGGAATGTCATTCACCGAGTTCACCTACCAGTTGCTTCAGGGCTACGACTACGTGTACCTCAACGAAAACTACGACTGCAAACTGCAGCTCGGCGGTGCCGACCAGTGGGGAAACATCACCACAGGTACAGAGATGATCAGAAAAATCTCAGGCAACGAAGCATTTGCCCTCACCTGTCCCCTCATCACAAAGGCCGACGGCAAGAAATTCGGTAAGACCGAACAGGGCAACATCTGGCTCGACAAGCGCTACACATCGCCCTACACCTTCTACCAGTTCTGGTTGAACGTAAGCGACGAGGATGCCGACCGCTACATAAAGATATTCACATCAATACCTCAGGACGAGATTGAAGCCCTCATCGCAGAGCAGAAAGAGGCACCCCACCTCCGCTCATTGCAGAAGCGTCTCGCCCAGGAGCTCACCATCCTCGTACACGGAGAAGAAGAGCTTGAGAAGGCCATCGCCGCATCGGGCATACTCTTCGGTAACGCAACATCAGAGGCCCTCCGCTCACTCGATGAGGATACAATGCTTGCTGTGTTCAACGGTGTACCCACATTCGAAATCTCACGCGAGCAGCTCAACGAAGGCATCAAAGCAGTAGACCTCACCACCGAGTCAGCAGCAATCTTCGCATCAAAAGGCGAAATGCGCAAGTTGGTACAGGGTGGCGGTGTATCGCTGAACAAGGAAAAGCTCGCTGCATTCGACCAAGTGGTAACAGCAGCCGACCTTCTCAACGACAAATACCTGCTCATACAGAAAGGAAAGAAAAACTACTTCCTTCTCATAGCAAAGTAATGTAGAGATACAACAAACTTCAATCACACCCATTTGTGCAACACAGATGGGTGTAATTGAAGTTTTATGGAGTTCCCTTATCCATCCGCATTTGTAATGCGGATGTTTTTAAAATTATTATTGTCCGGTAAACGTATTTAAGTCGTTTAAAATTCAATATATAAGTAGCTACAAGCCCCAATTCTTTATTAAGACGAATTTAAGTCAATGATTGGAACTCCCTCGCCCTGCGGGCACTCCCTCTTCAAGAGGGAGAATGTCATATATTGATAATTTTCAAGGATTTACATTCCTCCTCTTGAAGAGGAGGTGGATTCAAAAATACAGTTTTTGAAGACGGAGGAGTTCAAAACATAAGCAGGATAAAAATTTACCGGACAACAATAATATAAATTATTGAAGGATAGAGTGTCCAATATCGAATTAACGTTCATTTCCTACAACAGTTCAATTAGGTAATAAATTTGATAATCATTTAAAAATTTACCGGACAATAATAATATGGAACTTCCATAAACAAGCCCCCACAAACAACAAAACAAATTCATGTATATATGAATACAAGCAGATTCCCTTGTATCGCAACGATGATGGAGCGATACAGGGGAATCTGCTTAATAAAACAAGGGAAGAAAAACTACTTCACAGTCAGGCGAGCCAAATAATCGTAATGCTCGCCATCGGCAACCTTTTCGCACAGAAGGCCACACTGTTCGGCATACATGGAAAGAGTATCAAAATCTATATACAACCAATCGAAAGGCTCACCTCTGACACCCTTATACTGCATACGGTAATCAATCTCTCCATAATAACCCGCTGCAAGGTCAATATCGAGCGAGCCATCCTCATTCTCGAAAACATACCTTATATCAGAAGAGTCGAGCAACAATTGACCACCGGGCGCAAGCAACTGCTTCGTACGCATAAAGAAATCCGACAGGGCCTCCACGCGACCGACAATGCCAATGCCATTCATAGCCATAAGCACAGTATCGAACTTCTCATCGAAAGTCTTGTCGAAGAAATTGACCTGACGGGCATCAATGCCACGCTGCTTCATCACATCGACCGACAACTGCGAAATATCAATAGCAACCACATCGAGTCCGCGACTCATCAGTACAAGCGAATGACAGCCCGAGCCGGCACCGACATCGAGCACGCGACCGCGACAAACACGCATAGCCTCCTGCTCCAGCGGCGGCATCTCGTCGAAAGAACGGAAAAGTGTTGCCACAGGAATCTCATCCTCATAGAACAACGAAGAGAATACACGCAGGCGCGATGCCTTGCCCTTAGAAAAATAATCCATTATAGCCCTACCCATAGGGTCTTTATCTGTATCAATCAAATTGTTCATATACAATATTATATATTAAGAAGATGTTTAAATTTTCTTGAAAAATAATTCTATTTCAACTCCGCCCTGCCATACACAGTGCGTTCATCATAATTGCGGATAATATCGCCACTCACCCTGCGGGTGAAAAAACCAAGCCCTATAAGTTCCCGCAGATAGAGAGAAAACTCCACTGTAGAATAGTGCTTGAACTTATCATCGGCCGAGTACCGTATAATAAACCTGTTCTTGACAGGGCTCGCAGCCTCATCAAATGTCATCGACTCCCAAACCCTTAGCGGGTAATCATTCTTGTCGAGCCTGATATTAAAATAGTCATAGCGATTCTCTACCCCATCATCCGACACAAATACCGCAGGCGGCAACGCAACCCTGCTACGCGGAGGAACTGCAAGTCTTCTTGCAGAGACAGGGCGCGACAGCGACACAACATCACTGTTTCTCACACTCACACCATAACCGATGGAGGCATCCTTCCCCGCAGTCCCCTTCTTGCTCACAGCAGAATATTTACGGTCTACGCTCACACGGCGTTCGTTCTTCTTTGTGCGTGAAACCTTCTGCGAAGAAAAGTAGGGCCTCGAAGTGCCGTCATTGAAGATTCTGAACGTATTTTCAAGGTCGATATGCACAACAACATCGCTCTTGTTGAACAGAAAAATACGATACTGCATGGAACGCATCCCCAACCTTTTATATGGAACTATCTCCACCTCGACATCCTCGTTAGAGAGCACCGACCCGGACGAAACGCCCATAATGGCAACAGCCCTCGCCGTAGTGCGAGTACCTGCACTCTTGCCCACACAACCGCCTTTTATGCTATTATAACTTGCGACTATCCCGGCATTGTCATCACTCACAGCACGTTTTATTTCCCCTTTATATGTAGGCAGCGAAGAGACACTGTCGGTTACAAGCACCATATCCCCAAACTCTTTTTTCACAGAATAGACCTTCCTGCGACTGATTCTCTTCCTGTTCTTATCATCGGGCAGCAACTTATAAGTAACAAATTCCTTACCCAGGTTTACACCATACACCTTCAACGACTCGCCACTATGCAACACAATGACATCCTGCGCACGCACCGCAAAGAGTGTGCCATAAACCAGAAAAAGGAAAGATAAAAAACGTTTCATAAGGGAATGCAATCAATTTTGTGATGCAATTACAAAAATACACATAAAAAGGGGAAACAAAAGAATATCACAGCCAAATTCATTCATAGAGTTTCCATATAAAGGAGTCTTACAACAAATATAGACAACCTTTTTACCCTTTAATTGTATACTTTAATTGTACTTTAATTGAAATCAGTCCTGCAAAAAACCTGCAATATTTTTTGCAGATTACAAAAAAAGCACTACCTTTGCACAAGATATGGGTAAGTCCTATACGGCCAGCTCCTAGCGAATCCTCCAGGGCTTGACCGCAGCAAAGGTAGTTGGTTGTAGCGGCGCGATTTAGGTAGCTTACCCACCCCATAAGAGATGTTGGCAATGCCAACATCTCTTTTTTTGCATATATGCTACCTCAGCCTATTCCCCCAGGCACCCTCCACCATAACCTCACACATCAGCAGCTTCGCATCACTCCTTACCCTGCCAACAAAAGCAAACGAAACAAACCTGTAACTCCTCGACCGCTTAAAGTGAGTAACAAAGTCGCGCAACCATTCCGCCTCCTCCGACAACCTCTCCTTGCCACAGACAACCGACCACTGCACACCATCCACCGAGCCGAGAACATAGAAACAACTCTTCTTCGAGAACACAGTACCCCTGAGCGCAGCCTCCGCAACACGCTTGAATCCCGTCTCACCAAAGATACACCCCCTTGACACCATCACAACAGGAACATCCTCGACCCCCGCATCGAACCTGTCGAACGTACATCTGCGGTAAAACAGATAACCGCCATCGTACACCCTGCCGCCAAGCACCATCATCCCCGAACAGTCAACCCTGCCTGAGAAACACCCATCAACCGTAGACCACGCACCCGAAGCCATATTATACACCCACGCATAATCATAGCCACCATTGCACACCCACAACAACCCCGTATTAAAGTCAAACGCCGTAAAAGCACCCCTGAGATACACCACAAACGGCACCCTCGCAGCAACATCCCCCTTGCCGACAAGCGAACAAATATCACCGACAACACCACCCGCCGCAAGTTCAGGAGTATCCACACCACCTACAGACTTAGAAAGCTCCACCGTTTCGGCACCCGACAACAGCAACAGCCCCTTAGCCGTAGGAAACACCACACCACCCGGCACAGCAGCCACACCATCGGCACCCGAACAAATCTCCCTCGAACAAGGCACCTGCGACAAATAACTGCCCGCACCCGAAGCATCCACACTCATCAACCACACACCACCCTTAGTAAACACATACAACGGATGCTGGCCAAACTGCCCCTGAGAAACAGCCAACGTATTGGAACAAACAGCCACAATATCCTCGTCAAACGAATAAGTAAACCTCGCAGGGAAGAACATCGGATTATCCACCTCGGACACCCTCATCACACCACCACGCGAATAAACCCTCTTGTCAACATCCTTTAAAAGACTAAAGCCGACAAACTCATCACCCTCGAAAAGCACATTCACCTCCCTGCCATTCTCTACACTCGACCAACCATCGCCACCCACCTTGATGGGAGAAATACCCGCAATCTCCCCCGACTCCTCATTCACAACAACAGTAATCGTAGCACCATCCTCCACAGCACTGTAATCAGCCTCACCCAACAACCACTCATTCTCATTGACCAACACACCATCCACAAAAAAGTCAATGCCAAAGTCGGCCAGACGCACCACGCCCGCATCAACCTTCACACCACCGCGAAGAGTGTACGACAAACTCCACTTATGCTCTGTGCAAGTAAACAGATAATTACCCGCAAAATCCTCAACCCCTTCGCCAAAGAACAACGGAAGCATAGTGAGGAAAGCACTCCTGCCATCAAACTTAGGCACAGAGACAGCCACCGCCGCCTGCGCACTCCAACTGACAACCACACCCTGCTCAGTCCCCGGCACAACATCCGAAAGGAACAACGCACAGTTGCGCGACCTATGCGCCTTCAAAGGAAAATCCCTGTACCTCACAACAGCAGACTTGAACCCATCCAAATACCCAACAAACACACGCAAATTCACAGCCCTCGCATCAGGATACATCAACAGAGGCGAAAGAAAATAATCATCCTCTACCTTCGTAAGCGCAGCACCGCGATAAGTGGAAACCACCTTACGCTCACCCTGCTCGGTAGCCACCGTAGCCACCAACGACAGCTGCACAACCTCCGCATCAGTCCTTGCAGCACGCCCCACAAACTGCGACGCATCAGCCAACCACTCGGTAACACCCGCAACATGCAGCTTCTTGTTATAGACATAATCATAACCTCCCGAAAGCCCATGCGGCATCTCATCCACAGGCAAAGCCGTCTGCACCGCCAACTGCGACGGAGCAGTATTCTCCAATCTCCACACCTCGTTACCCTCAAGGTCAAACTCAGCCACCTTGTAGAACATAGAGACATCGGCAACCTCCTCGCGCACCTTCTCCGCACTGCGACGCACAAACCTCTCATAACCATTGGCAACATTCACCAGCACAGAACCCTTCCGAACCTCATCGGACCCCGGCACCACAACCTCGTGTCCCATCACCGAAGCCGAAGCAAACATATCCACCGACAAAATGACATCCTTCCACTGCGACAGCGTACCCACAAGCTCAAACGACGGCACAAAGCCCCTAACCGAAGCATAAAACCTGCTGCGCCCGCCACCCGACTGCGGCCAAGAGACAAAATTGGCATTATCCCTGCCGACACTGTAAACACCACCCGTCCAGCCATCGACAACAACCTTCTGCATATCGTCGCCATCCTCCACATAATAGAGCGGCGAGAAAGCCACATAACTGCCATCGAACAACCGAGCAGCCAACCTGAATATACACCTGTCGACAAACGCCCCCTTGCGATACAACCCGCTCAGGCACTCATCGAAAAAACCCTTAGAAGCATTCGCCCACCTGAGAGCCGCATCCTTCTCCTGCACCTCGGCACGCTCAGTGTAATACTTCCCCTCGCTCATCACCGTAACCACCTCAGGAGCAATCTTCACCTTCAGCCTCGGCAACACAGGCAACTTACCCAAGAAGCGATACCCATTCCCATCGAAAAGAGCATACCTCGTCCCATCGCCGCAAAACATCACCACCAGATTACCCATAAAAGCAACCCGACGCACACCGCCGCCGTATAACACATTCCCCTTGTCATCATACACCTTGCCTCCTCTGAGCGAAAGCCACCTGTCGGCCTTGTCGTGGAAATACTCTTTATAGTCGGTAGACCTAACCACCTCCCCCTCAGACGGCGGAGCAATAACCTTCACCCCACCCTCTTCCACAGTCAAGTTGTGCAACACCATGCACTCGCCGTCTCTCACAGCCCTCGCCTCACTGTTGCTTGTGAGGCCCAAAATAGGAACATTAACCTTTTGCATAAACTTTTTTAGGCACAAAAATATAGCGCAAGGAAAACCACAGAATTGCAGAATCGACACTTTCGCATCCCACCACCACAAAATATCAATTCCACAACCTTGAAAATCAGTTTCATAAATACATTTGCAACCAAAAAAAGAGATTATGAAACGAAACATTCTATTCAGCACATCACAATGGCAGACACAACTGTCGCGCGAAAAAACAGAGCGCATGGCAGCAGACAATTCAAAGGAAGAGAGCGCAAACAAAGTATCTGTATTGAGGGAAAATCCCGACCATACACACTACCCCAGCGAAAAGCTGATGCACGACTGCCTCGCCGAAATAACCGCAGGCAAAGCCGACAAAAACGGTATATATCCCGAACTTACTGCCGGAAACACCCTAAACCTCACATGCGAGGAAACAATTGCATCGCAGTTCACCCATAGACCCACAGGCGGCGACATTCCTGTAGCCGATGGGCTGGCACAAATAAAAAGCATAAAAGGCAACAGCATCCTATGGAACCAATATGCCTTTATTGCAGAAACAGCAATCAGAGACAACGTAAGCATACAAAGCCATGGCGACGGCTCCTACACATTGCTAACAGCTGCGGACGAAACAGCTGCAAACGACATTATATATAGAATTTCGGAGAGCCTATTGGGTTGCGCCGGACACAAGATACTCTTCTTCGGCGCACCCAAAGGCTCCGCACCGGGCACATACTGCCTCTATGCCGAAAAATCGAACCTTTGCGACACAGGCGATGGCTGCATCATAGAGTCGGCACAAGAGGGCGAAACATTTGCCATCAGAATAACAAAAGGCACAATGATAGCCGGAGAAGCAAGATTCGTTCCGCAGATATTCGACCTCACAAAAATGTTCGGCAGTGGCAACGAACCCACAACAATAGAAGAATTCCGCGCCTTGTTCCCCTTGCCCTATTACGAATACAACAGCGGCAGGCTGCTGTCCATGAAGGCAACAGATATAAAGACGACAGGATTCAACCAATTCAACGGACGACACGCCGCTGTACTCGCCCACCATCGCTACTACCTTATCGGAACATACAGAAGCATCGGTTTTTCCCTGCACAGAAACGGAACAGTCGTAGAAATGGAAATGCCCTTAGACAGAATATTCATACCCGACACAAACGGTTACATACACGCAACCGGCGAGGACATCTGCATAAACCTGTCGCACGACGAACGCAACGGCGAATACGAATATTACACCGAAAATCTCCACCCGCTGCCGACCATTGCACACTTCCCCGACGGAATGAAAAGCATAGGCGATGTATGCGACGAAATTACCGAAGAAAAAATCATAAAAAGAATAGCCACCAGAGCCTACAAAAGCGGCGACGAATCCAACAGTTCTCTCCTCACCGATGGAGTAGAGACATACTACATATTGGCAGTCCCTGTAATTACAGCAGCAACCACATCACCCAACCTCCGTTATAAGATAAGCAGCTACGGAACAGAAGAGGTAATATACGAAACACACTCTGCTCCCATGAAGACCGAAATCGTCTACCCTCTCAATGCAAAGGAATCAATAAAGGATAACCGCCGAAAGATAGCAGAACTATCAGCACGGCTCACTGCACTCGAAGCACAATTAGCAAAATGAACGATCTTATAACATTCATAAAAGCGGCAATCATAGGAGTACTCTCCGAACTGTTCGCATTCTTTGCACCCATTGAGAACAACCTCGTTGCACTCGTATGGCTCTTCGCGCTCAATTTTCTCTTCGGACTTCTTGCCGATACCCTCAGCGGCCGCAGATTCTCCATGCGCAAAGCAATAGCCTGCGTCACACACGCAACAATGTTCTTTGCCCTCTGCGCATCGCTCTACGGCATAGGATTCTACCAGCAGATGTGCACAGATGTACTGCATCAGTGCGTATCCTCATTCTGCTGGATACTCATCTACTGCTACTCCACAAACATTGTGCGCAACATACGCTCAGTGCTTCGCAACGACACTCCCGCCTACCGCACAGTAGACCTTCTCTACAGCACACTGACACTTGCATTTGTCAAGGCACTCCCCTTCGTAGCCGAAATTCTGAAACAGAGAAAGGAGGAACTCCATGCAGACAAGTGAACAGGGAATAAAGATGATTATCGCCTTCGAAGGCATAGAGGAGAAAGCCTACAAATGCCCCTCAGGTGTGTGGACCATAGGCGTGGGACACACCGGGAAGGTTGACGGCAGCCCCATAAACGCAGGAATGCACATCACACAAGAAAAAGCCATGCAACTGTTGCGCCAAGACCTCGCACACTTCGAAGAGTACATCAATGCCGAACCCTATGCAAAAATGCTGCGACAGCACCAGTTCGATGCACTTGTAAGCTTTATATTCAATGTGGGAAGGGCAGCCTTCCATTCGTCTACAATGCGCAGAAAACTCTGTTCGGGAGCCGATAACGATTCCGTCGCAACAGAATTCGGGCGGTGGATATATGGCAAGAAAGGTATGCTGCCCGGCCTTGTGCGCCGCAGAAAAATAGAAGCCGAAATGTTCTTGGGCACTTACAGCAAGGAGGTGAAACAATGAGAACAATAGTAATTCTTACACTGCTGCTCATCTTCAACAGCTGCCGAAGCAGACACCTTCCAATCAGTGAAAACAACACCGCTGATTCGCTCCGCGCAATAACCGTGCGGAGCGACAGCATAGTTGTACACGACAGCATATACATTGTCGAACGTGGCGACACCGTATTCCAGTACAAATATAAGTACATCTACCGCGACCGCGTAGAGCACGACACACTCCACCACCACCGTTGCGACACAATCACACAATTTGTAGAGGTAGAAAAGCAACTCACCTTCTGGCAACAGAAAAAGATGGAGATAGGCAGCCTTGTCATGTGGATAGCACCGTTCATAGCAGCAATAATGCTTGTAAAGTGGAAATTTTTGTAATTTCACACAAATTACAAAAAACAGATAAGTCCTTTTTCGTCCAAATGCATCATAATAGTAAAAACTACACAAAATATGATTAACCGAAAAAAAGAACCATCAGCCGAACTGACAAAGACAATGGAAGAGGAACTGCAAGACCTCTACCGTTACGCATTCTACCGTTTGGGCGACGAGCAGGATGCAGAAGACATAATACAGGATCTCTACATATCCATCCACGAAAAGCACGACGCTGCAAGCAACATCGGGAACCTCAGGAACTACATCTACCGCGCCCTCCCCGTAAATTTTTATTCTGTTTATATTTTGAACTCCTCTGTCTTCAAAAACTATGTTTTTAAAGACACCTCCTCTTCAAGAGGAGGAATGTAAATTCTTGAAAATTACTAATGTATAACATTCCCTTGTCCATCCGCATTTGTAATGCGGATGTTTTGAGTATTAGCATTTATAATGCACTTAAATTTAGAATTTCTATTGAACTTGCATAAGCAAAGGAAAACTGGAAAAAAACTCAGATTCAATTCATAATAAGTCTTATTTTGAGCGCATCGCAGATGCTTATACTCAATCCTTCGCGTTACAAACGCGAAGGGACAGAGCTTGCTTGCAATTGTAAACGAGCGCAGCCGAGCTTCGCATAAAGCAAACATTGCTTATTACGCAATGTCCTCTTCAAGAGGAGGAATGTAAATTCTTGAAAATTACTAATGTATGACATTCTCCCTCTTGAAGAGGGAGTGCCCGCAGGGCGAGGGAGTTCCAATCATTGACTTAAATTTGTCTTAATAAAAAATCGGGGCTTGTAGTTACTTAAATATTGAATTTTAAACGACTTAAATACGTTTAACGGACACTAATAAAAATAAAATTCAAAACAGCTTCTAAGTCTTTTTTCATATAAATGCATCATATTAGTAGAAGAGAAAAAACAACACTTATGATTAAAAGGAAATTTAAGACAAAGGACGAACTAACTAAAATCATGGAAGAGGAACTGCAAGACCTCTACCGTTACGCATTCTACCGTTTGGGCGACGAGCAGGATGCAGAAGACATAATACAGGATCTCTACATATCCATCCACGAAAAGCACAACGCTGCAAGCAACATCGGGAACCTCAGGAACTACATCTACCGCGCCCTCTCCAACAACTGCACACTGTTGCTGCGCAAACGCACCAACTGCCAAACAGTAAGCATTGAGAACATAGAAGATATAAACCTATGGGAATCAGAGCCCAAGAACCTCGAAGAGGAGTTTACGCTTATAAACATGCTTCTCGACTCAATCCCACACGAACAAAGCGAAGTGATAAGATTGCACATACACGGCAACAGAACTTTTGTTGAAATAGCCGACATTTTGGAAATACCTGTAACCACAGCAAAATCCCGCTTCAAATACGGCATCGACAAGTTGAAAAAAGGATTTGAAAAGAACAATATGTAATACTACTAACCACATGAATTATGGAAAAAGATTTTGATTACAGCAACGACGAAAAGAGCCGGAAGATAATAGAGTGTCTTACCCCAAAATATTTGAACCACACAATGACGCTGAAGAAAATACCGACAAAAAGCAACAGCAGAATCCGTCTTATAAAAATCTCTTCGATAGCAGCAACTGTTATAATTGTATTCACTATAGGTCTCAACCTACTGCAACCCGACAGTGCAAGAGCAATGCCGCCAACATCTAAGGAGATACTGACAAAAGCCATAAAAGCTATGAAGGAACTGAAAAGCATCAGCCTCGAATTTGATGCCCGCATAAATTCGGCAACTCCCGATTATGCCGAATGTTCACCCTCCGGAGAATTGGCAAAATGCAGATACGTTTGCCTTCAGGATGGAAAAGATATAATACAAAGAGTGGATTTCGACTTCGACACCATAAAGGTTTGCAACATCTATGTAAACGACACGGTTTATATGTGGAAGGATAAAGAACTGCTTTATAAGGGCATTAAAGAAAGCCCCACCGGATTGAAGAGCATTGTAAAGATAGAAAATGTACTTAATAAATTCTCCGATTACGAGGATATTAAAATCGAAGAATCCGAAAGCACAACCACTCTGCGACACGAAGCAACGATTGAGGGAGGCTCTCTGATAATCATAGGATGCTTCGACAAAAAGACCGGGCTGCTTAGTTCATGCAAGAACTATTTAATCTACGAAGGGGCAAATTATCCCATAGCGGAAAGCACAAAAATGGAATACGATGTCCCCATCGACAAAGAAGATATACTGGTTCCGTAACCTCCTCGCATATTCATCCTCCCCTTGAAAGTACAAATATTGTATTTTCAAGGGGAGGATTTTTCGTTAACGGAATCTTTTACAATTTTTTTTGGGAAAACGGCTCACACGGCATACGAGTGATGCAGCATTCGTAGGTGTATAGAATTTAAAGAAAGAAGACTGAAAATATCGGCATAACAAATAACTTGGTTTCAGTTTTCTATTCTCACCATCGCTGCCAACTGTACGAAATAATCATTCGACCATATATCCAAATCTTTCGGATTGCGAACAAATGGTAATACATCCTCTTTCACCTGCTTTATATCGGCAGACGACAAGCGTTCAATAAGTTTCTCTTTAAAGAAATCAGGGGTGATTTCTTCATTATTAAACTGCTTGCAGCGTTCAGCCAAATGTGTAAAGTCCAATGGGATATTGTGACGGACATACCATTCAAAGTCGTACCAATCACGTCCCTTAACTCTATTTTTCCACGCACGATATACAAGCGCATGCATCTTACCGGCAAATAGATCGGGAAGTGTAAAACAACGAGTCATGAATGAGTGTGGTTGAAGCAACAGTTTCTGTTCTGTCCTGAAATTCAATGGTGGACAAGTATCAACCTCTATCTTTATCTTAATCGACTTCTCTGTCCGAAATGTAATGTCGTATACATCGGTATTATCCTTAAGGAATGCCGATTCTACCGTGCCGAAACTCTTTTTATCCTTTTTCTTTATCTCAACCTCACGACCAACAAGTGCAAATGCATCCACAATTGCAGGGAAGTATTTTGTAAAATCGAAACTTTCATCTTGCGAAAGTAAGGAAAAATCCATATCCTCACTGAAACGCTGTAATCCATGAAAGATTCTCAAGCAAGTTCCACCATAGAATGCAGCCGAATCAAAGAAACCTCCGGCATACAGGCCCGCAAGTATAACTTGTTGGTTAACCTCAAATATGGCATTTCTCTTATGCTGCTCCGTTGTTAAATCATAACGGGATAACATATTGTCAAATATCTCATTCTTCATCGTCTCAGGAATTTTAAAAGTGTCGAAATTGAATCAGCTTTTTTACCTACTTTAATGTAATCTTCAAATATAGTTGCATCCATTTTATAGAATTCATCCATATCCATACGGATATCATGCTCAAGATAGTTTTCCACATCTTTTAAAAACCGCAAATTCACTTTGGATGAGTTTGCGATTAGATCGCACAAGGCCTTTTCGGGTGATGCAATCAAGAAAGCATAATCGCCCATATGCATACTCCTTACCCCTACATAAAAAGCATTTCTTGAAATGTACTTATAATCATAATTCCCCAAAGGAGTCTGAAAACTTCTAGAATGCTTTACTGTCATAGACTGATGAATATATACTGCCTCAGGAATAAGTCCATAATATCGTAAGGCTGTTGACATCGAGATATACGATGGTGTATAAAGATGATTGGCTATCAACTCACTTGAAAGGGTCTTTCCTGAATGTTCAGGGTTGAGCACATAAAGTCCGCGCTTTAGTCTGATGATGAATCCTTGCTTCTCAAGCCAGGTAACTTTCTTCTCAGCAGACTTAAGCTCCGGATACAACGACTCTATGATTGAAGTCGTAACCGGAATAGCTCCTATTTCACTTAATTGTCTATTCATATTGCAAATATAGTAAATATTTGAACAATAAAAGAAATTAAACTTCTTTTTCTGTACAATATTTTACTCTTTAAGTAATTCTAAGAGCAAATCAGCAATCACAACATCACCATCGACAAAGAAGCAATACTAAAATTACAAGCATTTTCGCAAATTCAAATGCACGTTGAAAATACAATATTAGAACTTTCAAGGGGCATTTATCTGTCAATATAAGTATTTTCATTAACTTTGTAGAAACACCAACTGTACCAAACAAATGATTTCCCGCTGCTATCTCGAAATAACCAACATCTGCAATCTCAATTGTCTGTTTTGCCCTAAGACGGACAGAGAGAAAGCATACCTCACCATAGAGGAATTCAACACCCTTACCGACAAACTCAGAGGCGAAATTAACTTCCTTTATTTTCATCTGATGGGCGAGCCGTTGCTGCATCCCCGACTGACAGACTTCATAGCAATAGCGCGAGAGAAAGGTTTCGTTCCCATAATCACCACCAACGGCACGCTGCTTTCGAAGGCACACAACCTTACAGAGACCGGACTGCATAAAATACAGATATCGCTCCACTCGCAAGAGGGCAATGCCAAAGAGAACCTTGAAGAGTATATACACGATGTGATGGATTTTTCGCTTTTGGCTGCAAAAAATGGAATAATAGTGGTACTAAGATTATGGAACGAAGGCGGTTACAATTCAAAGAATGAGACTATAATGAACCATATTGCCGAGCATGTTCAGCGCCCGTGGACCTCGCGCTACGATGGTTGGAAGATATGCGAAAACCTATATCTGGAGATAGATTCCGTATTCGAATGGCCCGACACCGAACGCGATGAGCTGTCGCAGAACGAATCCTTCTGCTATGCCCTGCGCAACCAGATAGGTGTGCTTGTGGATGGAACAGTAGTCCCATGTTGCCTCGACCATGCAGGAGCAATAAAATTAGGTAACCTACATACACAAACGCTCGGCGAAATACTCTCTTCGCCAAGAGCCAAAGCCATATACGACGGATTCACGCGCCACGAAGCTGTAGAGCCTCTGTGCAAGCGATGCGGATATGCCAACGTAACAAAAAGATTCAGGAAATAGGATGTAGGATACACAAACAAAAGAATGTGCCATAATTCAAATTTTATGAATTATGGCACATTCTTATTAGATATTAAATTATTTCAAGTTAGAAGCAGGGTCGAGATTATCCTTCTCAATATCCTTGAAGTAGTTTACTGTACCAACCTTAAGCTCTACAGTAGCAGCATCGTCGCAAACGATGATACCATGCTGGTGGAGCTGAAGCACGCTGATAGTCCACATCTGTGTAACACAACCCTCAACTGCGTGGTAGAGAGCCTGAGCCTTGTTGTGGCCGTTAACGAGGATAAGAACCTCCTTTGCATCCATCACAGTACCTACACCAACTGTAACCGCAGTCTTGGGAACCTTGTTTACATCGTTGTCGAAGAAACGTGAGTTTGCGATGATTGTATCAGTAGTAAGTGTCTTCTGGCGTGTACGTGAAGTGAGCGATGAACCGGGCTCGTTGAAAGCGATGTGACCGTCGGGACCGATACCACCGAGGAAGAGCTGGATACCACCGTAAGAAGCAATCTTCTCCTCGTAGCGTGCGCACTCGGCAACAAGGTCATCGGCATTACCGTTGAGGATATTTACATTCTCCTTCTTTATATTTACATGGCTGAAGAAGTTGTTCCACATGAATGAGTGGTAGCTCTCAGGGTGATCCTGAGGAAGACCTACATACTCGTCCATATTGAATGTTACAACATTCTCGAAGCTTACAATACCCTGATTATAGAGACTGATCAACTCCTTGTATGTACCAAGAGGAGTAGAACCTGTGGGAAGACCAAGAACGAAAGGTTTCTCGGCTGTAGGTTGGAACTCGTTAATCTTCTTTGCAACATAAGATGCTGCCCAAGCAGAAATCTGCTGATAGTTAGGTTCAATAATTAAACGCATAATTTTAAATATTTAAAATTTGTAGTATCTCTTTATTTTCAGTTTATCGAACTGGTCGTCCATCTCAATGAATCGGGGGACACTTGTCCGTCTGTTGTTGATTACCGTATCCTTGTGCACAGCCATCACCAATGTACCGTCGAATGTGTTGAACATCATAGGATGTCCGTTGTTGTCGCGCAACAGAGGCTCCGGCTCAATGTGCCAGGGGCCGTTAAGTCCGTGGTTCTTTTCAGTGTAAGCAACACCCACTGCATATTCACCGTCAATATAAGTAGAGAACAATATACCAAGTTCAAGACCATCGGTATCAAAGAGGAAAGGGCCGTCCATCACAGGGCAGAAAGACTTGTTGCCCAAGCTGTCAACACCCGACGACCAGGGATTCTGCGATGCAGTGAACATCACGTACGGCTCGCCCATCTGCTTTGCAAAATCATCGGTAAGGCGAATAATCTGCACCGTGCCATCCCAGTTCTGAATCCACTCGTGGCTGTAGATAATGTAACCTGCACCAAGTTCGTCGCTACAGAATGTAGCGTCGAGCGAAGGCTGGTCGGCACGCAACAGAGGACGCTCTGCCTGAATAGGTTTGTAGGGGCCTTTGATATTATCGGCTACAAACAACTGGCATGAACGACGCGGAATATCGCGACCGGCAACCTTGTCTATAATAACATCGGGGCGTGTGAATGTAGCCATATAATAGAACTTCTTATTGAATTCATGTATCTCAGGCGCCCAGATAACAGGGTTGGCACCCATCCACATGGTAGTGTCAAGCTGCAACACATTGTAAGGGCCCTCCCACAGACGCAAGTTCTTGCTTGTCCAAACATTGCCGCCTGTACCGGTCATATAATAGGTATTTTCACGTTTGTCGAAGTAAACAAAAGGATCTCTGAGTTCCATAGTGTCAATGGCAACAGTGCGTGCGGGAGCACCGTCCGCTGTGCGCAAAACACCATTCTCGCTGTTCTTTGTAGCAGTTCCGCAGGCTGCAAGCAGAACTATCAACAGCATAAAACATATTTTAGATATTCTCATTTCTTTAATTTTACAAAGTTTTAAAAGACAAACAATCAGACAAGAACAGAGTGCAAAAGCAACAGTTCTTTGCCGTTTACCGCAAAGAAGCGAAAGGTGAGAGAAGAAAAATCAAGTCTCGAATTTTTCTTCCGAACCGCATCCTATCTTCGTCTGAACGACAAAGATACGAAATTCTTTAATAATTATCAAGCATACGATTATATTAACAAAGATTGTAAAACATAGTCGCAGAAAATTGTTTTATAAAAAAGGAACTTAAATTTTCTGTTTATGAGACATTTTATAATTGCCGCCATCGCACTGATGGTATGTTTTCAAATTGAAGCTGTAGCACAGAGAGACAAAATGAGTAAGGCCGAACGCGAAGCAGCATGGCGCGCCGAAAGACTAAAAAAACGCGCTGCCGAAAAGGCAAAAATAGCCGAAGCAGACTCTATTGCATTCACACAGGCAGTTGCAGCACTGCAAAGCGGTTCGTGGGCATTGGAAGCCTCAAACATCACCTTCAACAACGGCATAACACGCTTCGTAACCTCAAGCACCAACTATGTAGCTGTAAATGCAGGCGAGGGCACTGTGCAGACAGCCTTCAACAACAGCAATATAAACTCGCCTAACGGATTGGGCGGCGTTACACTTGAAGGCAGTGTCTGGGGCGAGCGGATGGGAAGAGACGAAAACGGTAACATCTTTTACAGTTTCTCCATTCAAGGCACCGGAATTTCGGCTGTAGTATATGTAACCCTTACGGCCGGGACCAATCAGGCAAGTGCATCGGTCAATGCCAACTACAGCGGCAACAAGATGGTATTCAACGGCTATCTCTACCCCTACAGTTCAGCGGGAATATTCGAAGGACAACCAAGCTACTGACTGACAGATATTGCACTGCCTACAGGCATATATCCAACGCGTCCGTGGCCCCCCTACCGTCCGCCAATGATCAGACCGATACCACCACCCCCTCCTGCGCGACCGCCCATGTGGGGACCGCCCGCAGGGCGCCCTCCCCGACCGCCATTCGGCAATCCGCCACCGGGCGGAGGTACAAGGCCGCCATCGTTCAGACCATAACGACCTAAATTCAAAAAAATGGTGCAACCCTAAGAAAGGATTGCACCATTTTTTACTATAGATTCTCAAAAATTATTCTTTGGGAAGATACTTCTCAATCTCCTTGAGCTCTTTGTCCATGTTGAGGTTGTAGTAGCAGTTTGAAAGACCTGTTATCCACAACTCAGTCTTTGTAGGCTGAAGCTTGCGAAGTTTCTCATAGAGGGGAAGAGCCTCTTTGAAGTAACCGTTGATAATCTCCTTGTCCTTAGCAATCTTTGCCTTGTCCTTGATATTTGTGCTTGCATTCTTCTGGCTGTACTCCTGAGCAAGTGCAGTGTAGCAGATACCGAGGTTGGCAAGAGCACCTTCGTAGTTGGGATCCTTCTCCAATGTCTTCTTGTACCATGCAACAGCATCGGCTGTCTTGCCGCTCTCCTGAAGCACCATACCCTTAACGAAGAAGAACAAGGGATTTTCGGGGTCAGAAGCAATCATTTCGTCAGCAAATTTAGTCATCTGCTCAGGCTGGTTCTTCAACTGATAGTATGCAATAAGACACTGATAGAAGTAGGGATTTGCGGGGAATGTTTTTGCACCCTGCTTCAATGTCTGAATCCATGCTACAGAGTCACCAACATTGGCCTGCGACATAGCCTTATACTTCATTGCATTCTCCTTGAAGCTGGGCTCCTCCATTGCGAGGTCGATGTGTGCAAGTACATTCTTGTAGTTCTCAGTCTGCATACCGCAGAGTGCAGCATAGTAAGCAGCGTTTGCGTTGAGTTCCTTATCCTTTACAGCGGGGATAGTGTCAAGAGGCTCAAGTGTGCTTGTCTTGATGAACATATCGAACTGCTTGAACGCGTCATCGTACTTCTCTGCATTGTAGAAGTATGCACCGCCATTGAACAACTGGTTGCGGTTCTCATACATCATCTGAACAATCTCCATAGAATATTTGGGAGCAACCTTGCCCTTTGCGTTGGGAGCTTTGTCATACTCATCGCACTTGATGAGGTAGTCGAAAATATCGTATGCCGAGTTGTAGAGCTGCTCTGCATTGAACTGCTGTCCCTGTGCACGCTTGTAGTTCTCAGCGTCGATGAGACCTTTCTTAGCCTTGCAAGCTACATACCATACGTATGCATTAGTGTTGGTCAGAGGACTTTTGAGTGCATCCTGAATAGTGTTGAGTGCACCTGCATGATCACCGGCAACAATAGCCTTGTCGGCCTCTTTTGCCTTAGTCATAAGAGCCTTCTGCTCCTTTTTCTGCGCCTTAATCTGTTCTTTTGTAAGCTGCTGTCCTGAAACCATGCTTGCAGCAAGAACCATTGCGAAAGATAAAACTAACTTTTTCATATTAAAAGATTTTAATTGGATTATTTTATTCGTTTGTAGGTATCTCCTCTGTTGTTATTACATCATCGGTGTTCTCATTCTCATTTTCAACCTCATGGCTTACCTTACATACAGAACTGATGGTGTCGTTCTTCTTCTTGAGGTCGATGATGCGCACGCCCTGTGTTGCACGTCCTATTACAGGAATCTGCTCTACGGCTGTACGTATGGCAATGCCCGACTTGTTGATTACCATAAGGTCGTTCTCGTTGGTTACGCCCATGATAGCAATGAGTGCACCGGTCTTTTCAGTGATGTTTATTGTCTTCACACCCTTGCAACCACGGTTTACTGTAGGATATTCACTGCTCAAAGAGCGCTTTCCGTAGCCCTGCTCCGAGAGCACAAGGATGTTCTTGTCAACCTCCTTGTTGAGCACTACCATACCTACAATCTCATCGCCCTCGTCGAGTGCCATACCACGCACACCTGTAGCTGTTCGTCCCATGGGGCGCACAGTCTTTTCGTTGAATCTTACGGCGCGGCCCTTGCGGTTAGCGAGTACGATGTCGCTGTCGCCGTCGGTGAGAGCAACCGAGATTACTCTGTCGTCCTCGCGGATGGTGATGGCGTTTATACCGTTTGCACGCGGACGAGAATACTGTTCGAGGCTTGTCTTCTTTATAACACCCTGCTTGGTACAGAAGATAAGGTTGTGGCTGTTTATGAAGTTGCTGTCGGCAAGAGTCTTCACGCGCACGATTGCGTTGAGCGAATCCTCCGCGTCGATGTTTAGCAGATTCTGTATTGCGCGTCCCTTTGAGTTCTTGTTGCCCTCGGGGAGTTCGTACACCTTCAGCCAGTAGCAACGTCCACGCTGTGTGAAGAACATCATCGTATTGTGCATTGTGGCAGTGTAGATATGCTCTATGAAGTCCGAGTCGCGTGTATCGCTGCCGCGCGAACCTACGCCGCCTCTGTGCTGTGCACGATATTCGGCAAGAGGAGTACGCTTGATGTATCCGAGATGCGAAATTGTGATAACCATCTCGTCGTCGGCGTAGAAGTCTTCGGGGTTGAAGTCCTCCGATGCGCTGTACTCGATGCGGCAACGGCGCTCATCGCCATACTTCTCCTTAATCTCGATAAGTTCATCCTTGATGACCTTCATACAAAGTTCATCGTTCGCGAGTATCTCCTTGTAATATTCGATTCTCTTCTGAATCTCATCAAATTCGGCATGCAACTGCTCCTGCATAAGACCGGTAAGCTGGCGCAGACGCATCTCCACAATGGCATTTGCCTGAATCTCGCTGAGCGAGAAGCGCTCGATAAGTCCGAGTTTAGCTTCGGCAGGAGATTTTGCAGCACGAATGATACGCACCACTTCGTCGATGTTGTCCGAAGCAATTATAAGTCCTTCGAGAATATGAGCGCGCTCCTCGGCTTTGCGAAGGTCATATTTTGTACGACGGATTACAACCTCGTGACGATGCTCGATGAAGTTGCTTATGCAATCCTTAAGTGTAAGCAGACGGGGACGGCCATGAACAAGCGCAATGCAGTTTACACTGAAAGATGTCTGCAATGCACTCATCTTGTACAGTTTGTTTATAAGGACATTGGCATTAGCGTCGCGCTTAACATCAATAACGATGCGCATACCCGACTGGTCCGACTCGTCGTTGATATTGGATATACCCTCAATCTTCTTTTCGTTGACCATTGCGGCAATATCCTTTATAAGTTCCTCCTTATTTACATTATAGGGAATAGCGGTAACAATAATCTTATCGTGGTAGTCGCCGGGCTCAATTTCGCACACTGCACGCATCACCACTCTGCCTCGACCTGTCTCATATGCATCGCGAACACCTGAGAGTCCGTATATGTCGCAGCCGGTGGGGAAATCGGGAGCCTTTACATACTGCATCAATCCGGCTGTGTCGATTTCAGGATCCTCGATGTATGCAACACAAGCATCAATAACCTCGCTGAGGTTGTGCGTGGGGATATTTGTTGCCATACCAACGGCAATACCCGACGAACCATTTATCAAAAGGTTGGGGATACGTGTAGGCATAACAGTAGGCTCCATCTCCACGTTGTCGTAGTTGGGAACAAAATCCACTGTCTCCTTGTAGAGATCCTCCGCCATATCCTCACCTATCTTGCGCAGACGAGCCTCGGTGTAACGCATTGCAGCAGGCGAATCGCCATCGATAGAACCGAAGTTACCCTGTCCGTCGATAAGCGGGTAACGCATAACCCAACTTTGAGCCATACGTACAAGAGCCATATATACTGATGAATCGCCATGAGGGTGATACTTACCGAGCACATCACCGACCGTACGTGCCGACTTCTTGTAGGGTTTGTCAGATGTATTTCCAAGCTCCATCATACCGTAAAGAATACGGCGATGAACAGGTTTCAATCCGTCACGGACATCGGGTAATGCACGGGCAACAATTACCGACATCGAGTAATCAATATAAGAGGAGCGCATTTCCTCCTCAATATTAATTTTTATAATTCTGTCGTTATCAATCATTTATATTAAAAATATAATTAAAATTCAATTGCGGATATTTTTTTAAATCACTCATACCCGCATAAAAACGTGCTAAATTACACAATTTTAGCGAAACAGGCAAGAAAAAAACATATTTTATAAATTGCGAACATACACCACAAAATAACACTTCGCGTTGAAAACAAACAATTTACAACAAATGGTTAAAAAAGGTTACAACAACCTCAAAAAAAACGATGTATCCACGCCACACATGACACACTCAGCAATAAAAAGTATGTCAAAATTGCATACTCTGCAACTATTTTTTTATGGCAAGACTATTGGTACCTAATGAAATATTGGGGTTGAAATACTGCAAGAACAGGTTTATAAAACTCCATATCTGTAATCTGGATGATTTTCCAATAAAAGACTTGCATTGTTTGTTCTTTCAGAAGAAAAAGCGTATTTTTGCGGCAGAAGGTAGTAAAAAGGAAGAAGTATGCTTAGCAATCGCGTAAAGGAGATGATTCCTAAAATCCAAACGTTTCTGGCAAGTTAGCCCGTAAATAAGGCATGGCTTTTTGGTTCATATTCTCGCGGGGAGGAGATGGAAGACTGTGATGTAGACATCTTGGTGCAGTACACAAAGGACAAACAGATAACTTTGTTCACAATTTCCCGCATTATGTGTTCGCTAAATAAATTGTTGTACAGACGGGTTGATGTGGTAGAAGACGAGGGGCTTCTTCCTTTTGCGGCAGAAAGTGTTAATCATGACAAGATGTTGATATATGAGAGAAAAATTTGGACTGACTTTTCAATAAATCAAGTAATAGCCAAATAAGAATAAGAACAAATCTTGGATTCTATATCCGATTCAACGATGTATAATAAAAATGAACGATAATATGGATTTAATTGCTCGCATATCAAAAATCCGAAAAAGAATATCTAATTCATCCGGTGATAGATACTTATATAAGTATTTTGATGAACTTGTTGAAGAATTAGAAAGACAAAAAGGCATAGAACATTCTTCGGAGGAGTATGATGAATTGAGAGAGTTGATTGAGGCTTATGCTCGTGATAGTTGCTATAATACCTACGGCTCTGCTAATTGGGTTAGATATTCAGCAAGATGTTTTTATTGTGCAGACTATCTCGTGCGCTATCTGCCTCAAGGTCAATCTCAGAATTCTATGGAACATTTTCTAAATTTGTATTTCGTAGACTTGATTGATCGTAAAGTCGCTCCAATTATTTCAAAAGAGGTATTTGATAAATATTTTACGAGAAACATAACCCCAGATAATCAAAAAGATTTTTATAACAAAATCATAAAATGCTCTTTGTCTGGGTGTGGAATTAGATGGAGCAACAGGCGCGGGTATCCAAACAGTAGTGAGATTACTTTATCTTTATCGTACACACAAGTCGTGGATTCTTTTATTAGAGAGTATCTTAGAATTTATTCGGACTATTCATTACTCAAAGAATGGATTCCTGATTTAGGAACAAGGAGATTAGCTGACTTTTGGTATAATTTTCCTGATAGTAGATATTATGACATTATTAGTTCTTGGGAAGCAGATAAAATAGAAGAAACATCTGATAAGATGCTTGATATCCAATTGGGTTTATATGGTCTGTGGTATTGGCACAATCCTCAAGAAGTTATTGAATGCTTGTCATTAGATGATTTGATTGAAATTTTAGAGGTTACTGAAGATGACGAATTTGAAAAAGTCCTTCGCCATGCAGCTACGCTTCCATTCAATGAAAAGGTTAAAGGTATTCTTGAACATTTTGCAGATGATGATGAAATGTGGATTGTTAGATTATCTCAAGAAGTATTAAGTAAATATAATTAACTTTTTAGGTGCTGGATAGTATTTCGAACACTAACTCAAACATAGAATGAATTTATGGAATTTACAATTATAGATAATATCTTAAAGGACATTATAGAGCCTGAGATTGATGTACATATTCCTGAAGGAGTAGTAAAACTATCAGCAGATGTTTTTAATTTTAACAAAATTACAAAAAATGTGTATTTCCCTGCATCATTAGTAGATTGCAGTGAGTATAGATCTCTGATTTTTCGATATCAGGAAAATATATATGTTAATGATGATAATCCTATATACTCATCACACAATGGAGTTCTATATAGTAAAGATATGATGACATTGTTATGTTGTCCTATGGGGAAAACAGGAACATTTAAAACAGCTCCAACGACAAAAGAGATAGCGCAAGACGCCTTTTGTTGCTCTCTGTTAGATGAACTTATTCTTAACGAAGGGCTTGAATCAATTCATCGATGGGCATTTGCAGACTCCTTTATAAAAAAGCCAATCTTGGTACCTCAAACAGTTAAATATATATCAAAGAAAGCATTTGAAGGAGAATGGTCAGGTGGAAATGTAATAGTGTATCCTGATAGTTATGCTCATGATTACGCAAAGGAAGTAGAATATGTTAAATATACATGTGTCCCTTATGATGATTTAGCCATATGGAATCACAATGATTGGAAAATAAACTTTTCAGATGCTAAAGAAAAATGTCTTCCAGATTTGTTACATGCATTACGTAAACAGGTATTTATTTCAACACTTGAAATTGCTAAAGCCGGCAAATATCAATTATCAGATGGGAGTATAGTATCATTAAAGCTTGAAAAGAATATCTGTGCACAAACTAAATTGTATTCAGAAGAGATTTTAGAAAATCAATATCCGAAAAGATATAATACACAAATAGCAGCAGTAAATGATGACTGTCTGTCGTTTGCACGTAAAGTCTGCGCAATAGAGAGCGATGTATGTGTATTGAACATGGCAAGTAGAAGGAATCCTGGCGGAGGTGTTCTTGGTGGTGCTGGTGCTCAAGAGGAATATTTATTCCGTTGCTCTGATTATTATCGTTCTTTATATCAATATGCTCCATATTCGGAACAATATGGGATAAAGCGTTCTGATTTGTCGTATCCATTGAATAAGGATTTTGGAGGAGTATTTACTCCAAATGTTACTATATTTAGAGATAACGAAGAAGAAGGCTATCGTTTGCTACATCATCCATGGAAAGTTAATATGATAGCAGTTGCTGGCATGAACCGTCCAGAGCTTATAACAGTTGATGGCAATGAAAGGATAGCACCACATCTTGTATTGGGTATTAAGAATAAAATACGAACCATTTTTAGAATTGCAGCAAGCAATGGACAAAAGACCTTGGTATTAGGAGCTTTGGGATGTGGTGCGTTCCGTAATCCTCCCAAGCACACAGCAGAATTATTTTATGAAGTAATCAATGAACCTGAGTTCAAGAATGTTTTTCGTCGCGTTTTCTTTGTGATAAAAGAAGATCATAATTCACGTGGTTTGGGAAATTATCAACCTTTTGCAGACTTGTTTGGTTCTTTCCCTAAAAATAGGCAATTAGAGCCTGAAGGATTGTTGTACTTAGCAGATTGTAAAACAAACGCAAAAAGCCCTACTCATTCTCATATAGAGAAAAACAGATGTACACCATCATCTATTAAAAGCCTAAAAGAGAATGAGGTCTTTGTCTTTGGAACAAATCCTGAAGGAAATCATAATTCTGCTGCCGCTAAATTTGCCGTTCAAGCATTTGGCGCCCAAATAGGTGTTTCGGAAGGACTTCAAGGGCAATCATATGCTATTCCAGTCCATAAGCATCGCACTGAAAAAATGCATGCAGCAATTCAACGTTTTATTGATTTTGCAAAAAGGAATACCGACAAGATATTCTATGTCTTACCCATTGGATGTGGAAAGGCTGGTATGGAAACTATGACAGTGGCCATGATGTTTAAGGATGCCATCGAAATTGAAAACGTATATTTACCTGATGCTTTTATATCTGCTATACGTGATTCTAAAATTAACAACTTGACTTTCTTTAATATGAATAAAGGGAAGATGCTTCATAGTGAGAGATTTGGGAATGGTCTGAACTGGAGTTTATATGGCGATGGAACACTTGAAATTTCCGGTTATGGTTCAATGCCTGATTATACAAATCATTGGGATTCGTATTTTGGAGAAGGGCAACCAAAATGGATAGGTTGTGAACGGTATGGTGTTATGCCATATAGGTTGATTATCAGTAATGGTATTACATATGTAGGAGCAAACGCATTTGAGAGTTTTGGCTGCTTGAAGCAAGTATATCTTGCCGACTCTGTAGTAAAGCTAGGGAAAATGGCATTCTTTGATTGCTTCCATATTGAAAAAATTAATATTCCACCAAACATGAGTTTAAAATATTTCAACAAGGCAGAACTTCCTCTATTTTATAATAATGCTTATATGAGAATCGAGAACTGGTTAATAGATAAAAACGCAGTGTATGGCGAGAGAAATGATTAAGACTGTTTATTTCGGTGGTAGTATAAGCCGAACCGTGTCAAGGCCATTTTCCTTATTATATTAACCTAAGATGGGGGTTCTATGCCGCAAAGTCACATAATTTCAAATCTATCGGCAAATTTTAGTGATGAAGAGAAAAGCATATTGGTTTAGAGATGATGAATACTTCAAACTACTACCGCTCGGATTAAAAGACTCTACCAACGCAATTCGGGGATGAATCACTATTTTTAATAGTTTGGCACGGTTTTTGTAAGGTAAGTTATGTAAAAATAGTTGTATCACAATAAACAATAGAGTAATTTCGCGCCGACAAAGACAATTTTGTCGTCCACACAAGAGATAAAAACATTGTTCACACAAAGATTGAATGAGGAGAAAGAAACTATGAACAACCAATTTTCAGAAAACATATCACGCATACTCACATACAGCAAAGAGGAGGCCGACCGTCTCCGCTGTAAAAGTATAACACCCCAACATCTGTTGCTGGGCCTGTTGCGCGACAAAGACGGAAACGCCGCCAACATCCTCAGCACAATGTCGGTAGACCTGTTGAAATTAAAAGAAGAGCTGGAAAATAACCTTCTTCCCCAAAGCGAAGAGAACTTCGAATCGACCACCGATGTCGTTCTCGACGAAAATGCATCAAAAGTCCTACGTTTTTGTATACTCGAAGCACGTATGTTAAAAAGCAACACAGTTGATACAGAGCACCTGCTGCTCGCAATCCTAAAAGAGAAGACCAACGCAGCCGCAACCATCCTTGCAGGCAACAACGTAACCTACACCGATGTACGCGAAACACTGCACATTAAACCCGATGTACGCGACGGCTTCGGCTTCACCGACGAGGACGATGAAGAGGAGGAGAACAGCAACACATTCGGCAGCAACCGCACACACTCCGAAACCCAGCAGAAACAGCCTGCCGGCGACACACCCGTGCTCGACAACTTCGGATTCGACATGACCAAAGCAGCCAAAGAGGGACTGCTCGACCCCGTCGTGGGACGCGAGAAAGAGATTGAACGTATTTCGCAGATACTAAGCCGCCGCAAGAAGAACAACCCCGTGCTCATAGGCGAACCCGGCGTAGGAAAATCGGCAATCGTCGAAGGTCTCGCCCAGCGCATCGTACAGCGCAAAGTAT
>SUXT01000134.1 GCA_015060835.1 Bacteroidales bacterium | reverse complement strand
TGCTTCGTAGTAATGCTCACCCCTGTATCAATCGCCATCTTCGGCGCATTGGCAAAGAAAGGCAAAGAGCCCTCATCACCCATGAAGATCGGATTGGGTATGTTGGTAGCAGCCGTAGCATACGTGCTTCTTACAGTCGGTTCAATCGGTCTTCCCGCTCCTGAGCTCGACGCAGCAGGTCAGCCCATGCACATGGCAAACGTATCACCCAACTGGTTGATTTCTACATACCTTGTACTTACATTTGCCGAGCTTCTCCTCTCACCCATCGGTATTTCATTTGTAACAAAGGTAGCTCCTCCCAAATACGCAGGTATGATGATGGGTGGTTGGTTCGTTGCAACAGCCATCGGTAACTTCCTCGTTGCAATTCCCGCACTCATGTGGGGTGCATCGCTCACAGTTGTTTGGGGTGTACTCATCGCTATCTGTCTGGTTGCAGCAATCTTCATCTTCGCTATCCTGAAGCGTCTCAACAAGGTTGCCCAGTAATCCATAGCACCCTTAAACATATACAGACAATAACAAGAGGCTGTTTAGCAGATTTTGCCAAACAGCCTCTTGCAATAAAACAAAGAACAATGAGACTACTTTCATTAGCATCCGTAATAGCATTGGCACTCCTCGCTGCCTGTGGCACTAAAAGCAATACTGACGAGGCGGTTACAAGCGGCAATCCCCTGTTCGAAGGGTGGTATGCCGACCCCGAAGGAATCATCTACGACGACACATATTGGATATACCCCACATGGAGCAAACCCTTCCACGAACAGGTATTCTTCGATTGCTTCTCGTCGAAAGACCTTGTAACATGGGAAAAGCACCCACGCATCATAGACACCACCGAAGTAAAATGGGCGACAAACGCAATGTGGGCACCCTCGGTAATTTCGAAAGATGGAAAATACTACTTCTTCTTCGGTGCCAACAACATACAGAAGAACGGACAGCCCGGCGGTATCGGTGTAGCTGTAGCTGACAAGCCCGAGGGTCCCTACAAAGACCTTTTGGGCAAAGCGCTTATCGATACAATCGTAAACCACGCACAACCCATCGACCAGTTCGTGTTCCGCGACAACGACAGCACATACTACATGTACTACGGCGGTTGGGGACACTGCAACATGGTCAAGCTGAGCAACGACTTCAAGTCAATCGTCCCCTTCGAAGACGGCACACTGTACAAGGAGGTAACCCCCAAGAACTATGTCGAAGGCCCCTTCATGTTCAAGAAGAATGGAAAATACTACTTCATGTGGAGCGAGGGCGGCTGGACAGGACCCGACTACTCTGTGGCATACGCCATTGCCGACACACCTTTCGGTCCCTTCAACCGCGAAGCAAAAATCCTCCAGCAGGACTCAACCGTTGCACGCGGTGCAGGCCACCACTCAGTAATAATAAAGCCTGAGACCGACGAATACTACATAGTATACCACCGCCGTCCCCTCGGCGAAACAAACGGCAACTACCGCGTAACCTGCATCGACAAGATGACATTCGACAAAAACGGACACATCAATCCCGTAAGAATGACCTTCCAGGGTGTAGAGCCATCACCAATCAAAAAATAAGCAATATTTTCAATAAAATTTATACCATGAAAAAATTATTTATGTTCTTCTCCCTGCTGCTCGCAGCAGGCGTGGCAAATGCCGAGAACTACCTTATCTCAACAGCAAAGACCTCTTTGCTCGTTACAGCAACAGAAGGCGAAAGACCCAAGTATCAGTACTACGGTGCACGCATCGAGCAGAGCGATGTTCAGGGCATCTTCGACTCAGGTCTCGCGCTCGACGTAGAGAGCTACCCTGCATTCGGTCTTAAGACAGCCAACGAAAAGGCTATCGCAGTTCAGCACAACGATGGCAACATGACACTCGACCTCGCAGTAACAGGCGTACGCCAGTTCAGCGCAGAGGATGGCGACATTACCGAAATCACCATGAAGGACAAAGTATATCCCTTCGTTGTAAAACAGCTCTTCAAGGCATACAAAGGCACAGACATCATCTCTACATGGGTAGAGATTGAGAACAAAGGCAAAAAGCCCGTAACCCTCTACCGCTTCGCTTCGGCATTCTTCCCCTTGCAGCGTGCCGACAACTGGATGACACACTTCCACGGCTTCTGGGGCTCGGAGCACACAATGGCCGAGGAGCAGTTGACAAACGGCCAGAAGACAATCTCAAACAAGGACGGTATGTGCAACACCGAGCAGGACAACCCCTCATTCCTTATCTCAATGGACGGCAAGCCCGGCGAGGAGACAGGCCACGTATTTGCAGGAACACTTGCATGGACAGGTAACTACCTCATCAAGGTAATCGCATCAAACACAGCACTTTCAGTGAGCGCCGGCATCAACGAAGAGACCTCTTTCTATAAGCTCGAAAAGAACGAGACATTCACCACTCCCGAATTCTGCATGACATACAGCACCACAGGTAAGGGCGGTGTAAGCCGCGCATTCCACCGCTGGGCACGCAAATACAAACTGTGGGAAGGCGATGTTGCCGAGGATATTCTCCTCAACAGCTGGGAAGGTGTTTACTTCAATGTAAACCAGAAAGAGATGGACAACATGATGAAGGAGTTCTCAGCCATCGGTGGTGAACTTTTCGTAATGGACGACGGCTGGTTCGGCGACAAATACCCCCGCAACAACGGTTCATCTTCACTCGGCGACTGGATGGTATGCAAAGAGAAACTGCCCGAAGGCATCGGCGGTCTCATCGCATCTGCAAAGAAACACAACATCAAGTTCGGTATATGGATTGAGCCCGAAAGCTCCAACACCAAGAGCGAGCTCTTCGAGAACAAGCCCAAGTGGATTCTCCGCGTCGACAACCGTCCCGTATCTACAGGCCGCGGCGGCACACAGGTAATCCTCGACCTCTCCAACCCCGAAGTTCAGGACTTTGTATTCGGTGTTGTAGATTCACTCATGACCAACTTCCCCGAAATCAAGTACATGAAGTGGGACGCAAACTGCTCTGTACAGGACTACGGTTCATACTATCTGCCCAAAGACAAGCAATCACACATCTACATTGAGTATCACCGCGGTCTGCGCAAAGTATGCGAGCGCATCCGTGCCAAATATCCCAAGCTCGTTATGCAGGCATGTGCCGGCGGTGGCGGTCGTGTAAACTACGGTTTCCTCCCCTACTTCAACGAGTTCTGGACAAGCGACGACACCGATGCATTGCAGCGCATCTACCTGCAGTGGGGCGTATCGACATTCTACCCCGCCATTGCAATGGCATCACACGTAAGTGCCGACAAGAACCACCAGACAGGCCGTACAGTACCCTTGAAGTTCCGTTTCGACGTTGCAATGTCAGGCCGTCTGGGTATGGAGATTCAGCCCAAGGATATGTCTGAGAAAGACAAAGCATTTGCAAAACGCGCCATCGCAGCCTACAAGACCATCCGTCCCGTAGTGCAGTTCGGCGACCTCTACCGTCTTGTATCACCCTACGACAACAAAGGTCTCGCATCGCTCATGTACGTTACACCCGAACAGAACGAAGCAGTATTCTATGTTTACAAAACAGCTCACTTCATCAACTCAATCATCCCCGTTGTGAAGATGGCAGGTCTCGATGCAAACAAGAAGTACAAGGTTAAGGATCTCACACCCGTAAACGAGAAGAAGCCCTGTGCTGTAGACGGCAAAGTATTCAGCGGCAAGATGCTGATGGAAGAGGGACTCGCTATGAGAAACCTTCTGAAGACAGAATACTCAAGCCTTGCACTGCAGCTTGTAGAGGTTAAGTAAAAATATCAATAAACTACACCCAAGCAGGGGATATATCGGCAATGGAAGATATATCCCCTGCATTTTTGTTTTCTGATAATCCCTATAGCAAGGAATAGGGATTTTCCCCAAAATAATATATTAGTGTCCGGTAAATTTTTATTCCGCTTATGTTTTGAACTCCTCCGTCTTCAAAAACAAGTTTTTGAATCCACCTCCTCTTCAAGAGGAGGAATGTAAATTCTTGAAAATTATCAATATATAACATTCTCCCTCTTGAAGAGGGAGTGCCCAAAGGGCGAGGGAGTTCCAATCATTGACTTAAATTTGTCTTAATAAAGAATTGGAGCTTGTAGTTACTTAAATATTGAATTTTAAACGACTTAAATACGTTTACCGGACACTAATAAAAAATAATAGGGAATTTCCCCCATGTTTTTTGTATGGGATATATTATTTTTGCACTATGTTCCTAAACAACAACTATGCTACGAAAACTGCTACATACCCTCGCATTGCTGCTATTCGTCAGCACAGCCGCATTCGCCCAATCCCCATTGGATACCCTTGCCATGCGAGCAATAATGGTGAACCAGCTGTTTCCGCAAGAGAGAGTGTACTTGCACTTCGACAACACCGCCTACTACCTCGGCGAGACAATGTGGTTCAAGGCATACGTTACAAGCGGACTCGCCGACAACGAAAAGCCACAGAGCCGAGTGCTATACGTGGAACTCTGCGCCCCCGAAGGCTACGTAGTAGAAACAAAGAAATACAAACTCGACGAGAACGGCAGATGCCACGGCGAATTTGAACTGCGAAAAGAATTATTATCGGGATACTACGAAGTACGTGCCTACACCCGCTACATGCTCAACTGGGGCGAAGAAGCAATATTCAGCCGCGTATTCCCTGTCTACGACAAAGTAAACGGAGACAACTACGACTTCAAGAACATGCTCGACCGCAAGCGCGGCTTTATGAGTGAGGGCAAATGGGTAAGTGAAGAACTTCCACCCGCCGATATAAAATTCTACCCTGAGGGCGGACATCTTGTAGAGGGAATTGAAACCACCGTAGCCTACGAATTTTTGGACAACGAAGGCAAGCCTGGCAGAGACAGCATTGCAATCTATGCCGACAAAGAACTGTTGCTTAAAAGCGTACCCACACACGCAGGAGTAGGTACATTCAAGTTCACCCCCAAAGCCAATATAAAATACCATGCCGAAGTAAAAATCGGCAAGAAAAAACATAAATTCGAATTACCGAAAATTGAGCAACGCGGAGTAGTTATCAACATCGCACAGACAGCAGACAGCGTGGCAGTAACCACAAAGAACAACATCGATTTTCAGACACCATTGGGCATTGCAGTGCTCAACAGAGGAATCATTATAGACTATCAATCATTTGACTCGCAAAAAAAGGAAAAGAAATTCAATTTCGCCGCCGACAGCCTGCCCGAGGGTGTAAATCGCGTGGTAGTCTTTGCCAACAGCAATATCCCCCTTGCCGAAAGACAATTCTTTGTGCGCCACAAAGAGATATTACCCGGCGACCGTCAGACCGTTAAATTGACCGCTAAAGTAAACGGTCTGAACCCTAACGACATTATCCTGCAACCGCACGAAAAAATAACATTAACTGTTGAGCGAGAAGATGGCAAGCCCATCGACAAGAATGCAGATTTTTCGGTTTCCGTGAGCGATGCCGCCACCCGCCAAGTAATGTCGTACACCCACAACATCTACACCCACATGCTTTTAGGCTCGGAGATTAAAGGATACATCCCCGATGCAGCACAATATTTCGCGGACAACAGCGACGAGACACGAAACAATCTCGACCTGCTGATGCTCACCCGTGGATGGACATCGTACGATTGGAGCAAGCTTACAACCAAACATGTCTCTCTTGAACAGCAGAAAGAGACAGGCAT
>SUXT01000133.1 GCA_015060835.1 Bacteroidales bacterium | reverse complement strand
GCAAAGCTCGTGCCAGCGAGTACAATGCAAGCTTGCTTGCAAATTGTAAACGAGCGCAGCCGAGTTTCGCATAAAGCAAACATTGCTTATTACGCAATGTCCTCTTCAAGAGGAGGAATGTAAATCGCTGAAAATTATCAATATATGACATTCTCCCTCTTGAAGAGGGAGTGCCCTCAGGGCGAGGGAGTTCCAATCATTGACTTAAAATTGTCTTAATAAAGAATAGGGGCTTGTAGTTACTTAAATATTGAATTTTAAACGACTTAAATACGTTTACCGGACACTAATAATATAATTCCTTGTTCTAATGGAATACTCTCTGACGGCCATTCCGGTTATTAGTGTTGTAGTGATTATGTCTTAATCCTTGTTCTAATGGAATACTCTCTGACGGCCATTCCGGTTATTAGTGTTGTAGTGATTATGTCTTAATCCTTGTTCTAATGGAATACTCTCTGACACTCGCCTCGTGGCATTTTCTTTGTTCGTTATTTTCGTCTTAATCCTTGTTCTAATGGAATACTCTCTGACTTTCCTTTTGCAATGGAGAGGATTGAATAGCGTTGTGTCTTAATCCTTGTTCTAATGGAATACTCTCTGACACTTTGACAGAGAGTAAGTTACAATTTTAGCCTCATTTTTCTCGTTCACCAAATCTCTCTGAATGTCAGAGAGTTAGTCCATTAGGTGAGTTTTTTTCGCAAATATCCTTGATATTAATATCCAAACGCTGATAAAATTTGTTAAATTTGAGTTTAATGTCTTTGTATTCAACAAATTATATTTTCGCAAATGTTCGGAGTCTTTTTCTGTTTTTGGGGATTTGCGAAAAAAGCATTTTTGCAGTTTCTATAATCTATTATATATGAATACATTATGTCAGAGAGCGAATATTGTTTTTCACAGATTTTTCGCGAATATAATTAAATTAATTCAAAATAGTTGCATTTGCGAAAATATTTTCAATTATTACTAAATGCATGTTTAGCTAACGTGTTGATTTTGCTTGCTTTGACAAAAATAGAATTTTCGCAAATGATTTTCGTGGTAGTTTGCTGCCGCCTGTCCATCCGCATTTGCAATGCGGATGTTTTGAGTATTAGCATTTACAATGCGTTTATACAATACAAATGAACCTACATAAACGAAGACTGAAGCACATAGATTCATAATAGGTTTAATTTTAGCGCATCACAGATGCTTATACTCAATCCTTCGCGTTACAAACGCGAAGGGACGAGGGCAAAAGATTTCAAACTCCTCCGTCTTTAACTCCGTTAAATCCACCTCCTCTTATCCAAGAGGAGGAGCATATTTTTCGCTAATCTCTTTATATAAACATACTAAAAACACTGTCCCTCTTGAAGAGGGACGAGAACTTTTTTCAAGAAAAAAGTTCGGAGGGAGTTCTAAATTCTATCGTAGAGCAAAAAAGCATGCGATGAGAAGAGAACACCTCCGTCTTCAATAAACTTCGTTTTTCAAATCCACCTCCTCTTCAAGAGGAGGAATATATTACAAATGCTTTTTGAAAATAGTAACAAAGTTCGGAGGGGGGGGCTTTAGCCATCCTACAGCAATACCCTCTGCTACGCGAGACTGAAGCACATAGATTCATAATAGGTTTTATTTTAGCGCATCACAGATGCTTATACTCACTCCTTCGCGTTACAAACGCGAAGGGACGAGGTAAACAACTCACCCTCTTGGATAAGCTAATCTTTGTACACATCTTTTAGCTTTATATCTTTCGCTAATCTCTTTATAAACATACTAAAAACACTGTCCCTCTTGAAGAGGGGCAACGCGGAATGGAGCGTTGCTTGCGACGACGAAAGCTCCTGTCCATCCGCATTTGCAATGCGGATGTTTTGAGTATTAGCATTTACAATGCGTTTATACAATACAATTGAACCTACATAAACGAAGACTGAAGCGCATAGATTCTAATAGGTTTAATTTTAGCGCATCACAGATGCTTATACTCAATCCTTCGCGTTACAAACGCTAAGGGACGAGGGCAAAAGATTTCAAACCCCTCCGTCTTTAACTCCGTTAAATCCACCTCCTCTTATCCAAGAGGAGGAGCTTATATTATACAAACATTGACAAGCTATTGTCTTGAAATAAAAACAATCAGCGGTTGAGCAGAATCTGCTCAACCGCTGACATATAATTCCATGAAATCTATTATTCCGCAGGACGCATATTGGTGTATACGTTCTGAACATCGTCGTCCTCTTCGAGACGCTCAACAATCTTTTCGATAGCTGCACGCTGTTCGTCGTTTACATCTTTGAGGTCGTTGGGGATACGTGTGAACTCGTTACCAGTGATTTCGAATCCCTTCTCCTCCAATGCCTTCTGCAACATACCGAATGACTTGGGGTCGCCGTAGATTGTTACCTCGTTGCCCTCCTCATCGTATTCGTCGTCGATGCCGAGGTCGATAAATTCGAGGATGAATTCGTCCATGTCGAGGTCGGCGGGTTTATTGAATGTGAACACGCACTTCTGTGTGAACATGAATGCGAGGCTGCCCGATGTGCCGAGTGTGCCGCCGAACTTGTTGAACACTGAACGTACGTTGGCTACTGTACGTGTGGTGTTGTCGGTTGCAGCGTCAACGAAGATAGCGATGCCGTGAGGGCCGTATCCTTCGTATGTAACCTCCTTGTAATCTTTCTGGTCTTTGCCCATCGCGTTCTTGATTGCACGCTCGATGTTGTCCTTGGGCATATTCTCGTGCTTCGCGTTGGCGATGATAGCTCTCAAGTGAGGGTTAGTTTCGGGGTCGGGACCGCCTGATTTTACTGCGATGGCAATCTGTTTTCCGATTCTGGTGAATGTACGAGCCATGTTACCCCATCTTTTGAGTTTGGCCGCTTTGCGATATTCAAATGCTCTTCCCATTGGTAAAAATGTTTATTTAATTGTTATTACTTATCGTTGTATTGCTCCGAGACGCTTAACGAAGTTGTCGAGCAGACGAGCCATTGTCTTGTCAATCTGCTTATCGTTGAGTGTCTGTGTGTCGTCCTGAAGTATGAAGCTTACTGCATAGCTCTTCTTGCCGGGTTCGAGGTTCTTGCCTTCGTAAACATCGAAGAGGGCTACATCTTTCAGCAGTTTCTTCTCTGTCTCGCGGGCAATTTGCTCTATCTGTGCGAAGGTTACCGACTTGTCTACCAGGAGTGCAAGGTCGCGTTTTACTGCGGGGTATTTGCTTATTTCGGCATAACCGACTTTAGCATTCTTTATTGCACGCATCAACTCGTTCCAATTGATATCGGCATAGAATACTTCGCTTTCGATGTCGAATTTTTTGAGAATCTTCTTGCGGATGATTGCAACCTCGGCTACTTTCTTTCCGCCGCGTGTCTCATACTGTATTGCTGCCGAATAGATATCGTTGCTGAAAGTTGATATGCGGCGTGCCTGTGCAGCGAAGCCCAGACGGTCGAAGATGTGCTCAACATGGCTCTTGAGGTCGTAGATGGTGATTGCCCGGCCTGCGTCCATCCACGAGGGTGTGATGGTGTTGCCGGTCATCCACATAGCCAGATGGTAGCTTTCGCTGTAGGGGCTGAGTATCTTCTCTGCTACTCGCTTGTCGGCATCGAAGCGGTAGCTGTTACCGAATTCGAAGAAGCTGATGTCTGTGTATTTGCGGCTTACGTTGCGCTGTATGCTTTCGAGTCCGCCGAAGAGGAGTGTCTGACGCAGTACGTTGAGGTCGGCGCTCAGGGGGTTCATCAGGCGTACAAGATTTTCGTCCTTGTATGTTTCGAGTCCTTCGTAGTATGCCGAGGGGGTGAGCGAGTTGTTCATTATTTCGCTGAATCCGCATCCTACAAGCTGCTCTGAAATGACATTCTGCAATTTGTGCGATTTGTCCTCGCTGCCTTTGGTGATGATTGACGAGTGGAGGGTGGTTGAAATTTCAACATTGTTGTATCCGTATATGCGCAGTATGTCCTCTACTACATCGCAGGGGCGCTGAACATCCACGCGGTAAGGGGGTACCTGCAATGTTATTCCCTCGGCTGTCTCTGCGATAATCTTCATTTCCAGCGAGGTAACTATGCTCTTCACTGTCTCTGCGGGGATTTCTGCACCGATGAGGCTGTTAACGTAAGCGTAAGAGAGCTCTACGTTGAAGTCCTCGATGGGTGTAGGATATACATCCTTTATCTCCATTGATATTGTTCCGCCTGCAAGTTCCTTGATGAGTATGGCTGCCTGCTTCAGCGCATAGATAACTGCGTTGGGGTCGGCGCCGCGCTCGTAGCGGAACGATGCATCAGTCTGCAATGCATGGCGACGTGCTGTCTTGCGCACCCATGTGGGGTGGAAGTATGCACTTTCGAGGAATACGTTCTTTGTCTCTTCGGTTGTTCCCGATTCGAGTCCGCCGAATACTCCGGCTATGCACATGGGGTCCTCGGCATTGCTTATCATGAGGTCGCGCTCGCTGAGCTTGCGCTCCTCGCCGTCGAGGGTTACGAAGGGAGTGCCTTCGGGGTATGTGCGCACGATTACCTTGCCACCTTTAATCTTGTCTGCGTCGAAGCAGTGCATGGGCTGGCCGTATGCGTGGAGTATGTAGTTTGTAATGTCGACAATGTTGTTTATGGGGCGTACGCCGATGAGCTGCAATTTGTCTTTCAACCAATCGGGGCTCTCCTTAACGGTTACACCTTTGATTGATACACCGGCGTAACGGGGGCACGCCTCGCTGTTCTCTATCTGTATGTCGATAGGCAGTGAGTTGTCATCTACCTTGAATGCCTCGCAGTCGGGGCGGCTGATGGTTGTTGCACCTACATTCTGTGTGAGGTATGCGTAAAGGTCGCGTGCAACACCGTAGTGTGAGCAGGCGTCGGCACGGTTAGGAGTGATGTCTACCTCTATTATATAGTCGCTCTTTACGTTGTAGTAGTCTTTGGCGAGTGTACCGGGAACAGCATCTTCGGGCAATACAATGATGCCGTCGTGGCTTGTGCCTACTCCTATTTCGTCCTCGGCACATATCATTCCGAATGACTCAACGCCACGGATTTTACCTTTTTTTATTGTGAAGCAGCTGTCGCCATCGTACAGTTTTGTACCGATGGTTGCCACCACCACTTTCTGTCCGGCTGCAACGTTGGGTGCGCCGCACACAATCTGCACGGGGTTGCCGTCGCCAAGATTTACGGTTGTTACATGAAGATGATCAGAGTCGGGGTGATCGACGCATGTGAGGACTTCTGCAATGACGAGCCCTTCGAGACCGCCCTTGATTGTTTGAACTTCCTCTACGCCTCCGGTCTCAAGACCTATAGAGGTAAGTGCTACTGATACCTCTTCGGGAGTAAGGTCGAAATTGACATACTCCTTAAGCCAATTATAAGAAATATTCATATTCTGTTTTTATCTGTATTTTCCATTAAAAATGCTACTATAGCATTTCAAACTGCAAATTTACATTTTTTTTCGCAAACACAATGGTGTTATGGCTAAGAAACTGATTTGAATTTATTATAAAATTTAGAAACTGTTTGAATTTTATTAGAAAATAAAACTATTCTAAAAAGTTCCTGCCCTTAAAGGGGAGGTGGATTCAAAAACGACAGTTTTTGAAGACGGAGGGGTTTTCCTCGCGTAGTACGGTTTATTGCAATACGATAGGTTAAGAACCCCCTCCGAACTTTTTTCCGAGAAAAAAGTAAAACCTCACTTGCGTTCGGCACTCCTTTGGGAATATAAATATTCCGTCGTCGCAAGCAACGCTCCATTCCGCGTTGCCCCCCTTTAAGAGGGACAGCTTTTTTAAGTTTCTTATTTTGAAGAGATTAGC
>SUXT01000017.1 GCA_015060835.1 Bacteroidales bacterium | reverse complement strand
TATAGAAGGAGTGCCGAGCTTGTGAGGCTTAGCAGGGCGAGGGAGTTCCAATCATTGACTTAAATTTGTCTTAATAATGAATTGGGGCTTGTAGTTACTAAATATTGAATTTTAAACGACTTAAATACGTTTACCAGACACTAATAAATTTATATGATATAAGTTGTATATGTCAACTTTATTTATTCAAAAACTTGTTTTTGAAGATGAAGGAGTTTGAAAATATTGCTTGTGTATTCGGTCAAACTCCCTCCCCCATTCCTTATCTTTGGACACATTTATTAGCTTTTATACCTTTGCTAATCTCTTTTAAGAAACTTAAAAAAGCTGTCCCTCTTAAAGGGGGACGAGAACTTTTTTCCGAGAAAAAAGTTCGGAGGGGGTTCTTTACCTATCGTATTGTAATAAACCGTACTACGCGAGGAAAACCCCTCCGTCTTCAATCGCTAATCGCGCTTGAATCCACCTCCCCTTTAAGGGCAGGAACTTTTTTCAATAAGCTATTTTGCTGATATTTAGAAATATAGCAAATATCGATTTAAAATAAATGTGTCCAAAGATTAGCCCCCATTCGGGTACTCCCTCTTATCCAAGAGGGAGAGTCGTTTTCCTTGTTTTTCAACAGTTTACATAAACCACTATTGGATAAGAGGACATTGCGTAATGAGCAATGCTTGCTTAAGCGCAGCCGAATTTAGAAACATTCAAAGCTTTAGCTTTCCAAAGCTAAAGCAAGCGAGTGAATGGAAGTTTACTTACATTTACAACGAGCGCAGCATAGTTTCGATATTATCAAAGGAGTGCCGAGCTTGCGAGATCTATCAAAAACTTGTTTTTGAGGACGGAGGGGTTTGAAACTTTTGCTTGCGTCATTCAACATATAAGCAGAATTTATCGGACACCAATAATACAAAACATGCCCAGCAGAACAAAATATAACAAAACAAGCATTGTAAATCTCGACTGATTGTATTTAATTTGCGATACTAAACAGCTACGACCATGAAAAAGAACCTACTGACGCTGACAATAGCAGCAACAATACTGTTTGGTGGCACACACACCCAAGCACAGGAAAGTCCATACACCCGCCTTAGGGAATTCGCCGCACACATAGCAGCCTTCAACAAAAACTGCCCTCAGGAAAAGGTATTCCTGCACTTCGACAACAAAGCCTACTATCTGGGCGAGACAATATGGTTCAGTGCCTACGTTGTGGACGCAGGCACACTGTTGCCGATAGCAAAGAGCAAGATACTGTATGTGGAACTGCTCACCCCCGACGGCGACATTGTAGCATCGAAAAAGCTGAAAATAGTAGCCGGCCGCTGTTACGGCAACCTCGACCTCATAGGCCGAAGCGAGACCTTCTCCGAAGGCTTCTCGAACAAGATAAACGTAATAAATGCCCTCCGCTCAGGATTCTACGAAGTGAGGGCATACACCCGCGAAATGCAGAACTTCGGCGAAGGTTGCTACTTCTCGCGCGTATTCCCCGTCTACGATGCACCCGAAACCGATGGCGACTACGCACAGATGCAGTTCACCACCACCAACACCACTCGCTCCACCGAAGTACGCAAAAAGAGCAAGAAACAGAACAACCCGACAGTAGAATTCTACCCCGAAGGCGGAGCACTCGTTGAGGGCATCCAATCGCGCATAGGCTTCAGGATAACCGATAACAAAGGCCTGCCCATAAGCGACACAAAAGCCCAAATCAACGGCAAGCAGATAGCTGACATAAGGGAAGGTATGGGCAGTTTCCTCCACACCCCCAACGAAGCCGACAACAACAAAGTAACATTCACCATCGACGGCAAGGAAGAGAGTTTCAAGCTGCCCAAAGCCGAGAAGAAAGGCTATACACTAAGCATCGACAACATGCAGGAGCAGAATCTCGAAGCCGAAATAGCACGCAGCGGAGTACATCCCGAAACCATAGGAGCAACCATCATCTGCCGAGGAATACTCACCTACTTCGACACCTTACGCTGGGAAGGCGACAAAGCACGCATCACAATCGACAAGAGCAAGATGCCCGCCGGCGTACAACAGCTCACACTCTTTACCGAAAAAGGAAAAATAGTAGCCGAACGCCTATTCTTCTCGCACAACAACCTGCCCAACGGCATAAACATAAGCATCAGCACCGACAAACCCGCATACAAACCTTTTGAAAAGGTAAACCTCAATGCCAAAGTAACCGACCGCGAAGGCACCCCCATTGAGACCTACATAAGCCTTGCCGTACGCGACGGCGATGTAGAGAACGGTGGCAACTACAGCGACAACATCTGCACCGACCTGCTACTCTCAAGCGACCTCAAAGGCTACATCTCCAATCCCGAATACTACTTCGAAAGCAACGACGGGGAACATCTGCGTGCCCTCGACAACCTGATGCTCGTGCAAGGCTGGCGCCGCTACGGTTGGGAGACTATGGCAGGCACAAAGCCATTCAAGATAACAAACTACCTCGAAGACGGCATAACCATCGACGGCGAAGTATATGCCCTATCCTACAATAAACCGCTGAAAGACATAAAAGTAAGGATGCGAGCCTTCTCGCCCGACGGCAAGTATGTACAAAGCCAAAGCGTAACAACCAACGAAAAGGGAGAATTCAACTTCAAACTCGAAGACTTCTACGACGACTGGCACCTGATGCTTTTCCTATCAAAAGAAGATGAAAATGGAGACAACGAAGAACGACTGAAAAAGGATGCCCGCATAAAGATAAACCGTGCCCCCATGTCGCAAAAGCGCATCTACGCCCTATGGGAGACAAACACGCCCAACCCTATAGTGCACTACCCCACATCGACAAAACCACTCGACAAAGCCACACAAGTACAGGACTTCCTTGTGCTCCCCGGCATTGAAATAAAAGAGCAAGAAAATTATCTCGACTGTGAAGCCTACTATGTACGGGAAGAGAGCGAAGCAATGTACGACAAAGGCGAACTACTCGGCAATGTCAACCAATACCTGCTCGAAAAGGCTCCCCGCTTCATGGACGAAGAGCACACTACAAACATCATGAGCTACAAGAACACACCGATAACCTACATACCCATGCGCTTCGAAGGCAGTGTGTGGGGTTCGACCATCCCCCCGCAATACTCCGGCCTTATAGACCTCGAAGAAGTCGAATACATCCTATTCTTCAACAACCCATTCGCCTACCGGCATCTGCGCCTGTCGCACAAGAACATGTACCCCGACAGCCCGCTGATAGACCTCATCAATCACAGCGCAAACGAAAAGAAATACCTTGCCCTCATCTATCCCCGCAAACGCACAGCGGTAACCTACGACATGAAAGGACAACGCGCAACATATGTCGAAGGCTACTCCACCGTAAGGGAATTCTTCTCACCCGACTACAAGAACGCCCCCCTGCCCGGCGAAACAGACTACCGCCGTACACTCTATTGGAATCCGCTTCTGCGCACCGATGCCGAGGGCAATGCCAAAGCAACATTCTATAACAACGGCCGCTGCCACATAATGGAAGCCGACGCATCCACCATCACCCCGAAAGGTAAATTGGGCAGCGGAAAAACTAAAATATCACCCAAGAAATAGTCCCAAAAGAGATGGAATTTTATGCCACCGCCATACTGCTGTTGAGTATATCAGCTGCACTCGCAATAATATCAGCCATAGTATCCGCAATACTGAAACTCTTCGGACTCCCCTTTTTCAAGAATTTCAAGCGCGGATTGTGGAGTCTGCTCATATTCCCGACACTGCTTCTCTACGGCAATCTCATAGAGCGCAATCTCACAAATGTCGAAGAGGTGGAAATAAATTCCGACAAAGTACCCGCATCGTTCGATGGCTACCGCATAGTGCAAATATCGGACATACATCTGCGCTCATACGAAAACCGCCGCAAGAGACTGCAAAAGACTGTGGACGAGATAAACGCCCTCAACCCCGATGTCATACTCTCCACCGGCGACCTTGTCAGCCTAAACAGCAGCGAGCTTGACTTTTCCGAGGATATACTCCGCAAACTGGAAGCTAACGACGGAGTTTACTCAATACTCGGCAACCACGACTACAGCCACTATAACCGCGACTGGAGCGAAGAGCAACGCCGAGAGGATGTTGCATCGCTCATCCGCAGGCAAAGAGGTATGGGATGGCATCTGCTGCTGAACGAGAACCGCCAAATAATTCGCGGCAGCGACACAATATCAATAATAGGAGTTGAAAACACATCGGCAAAAAACCGTTTCCGTTCATCGGGCAACCTGCCCAAAGCCATCGAAGGCTCAAAGGGCAGTTACAAGATACTCCTTACCCACGACCCCAGCCATTGGCGTGCAGAAGTCCTCGACCACCCTGACATAGACCTTACACTGTCGGGGCACACCCACGGAATGCAATCATCGCTGTTCGGATGGTCAATAATAAGCCTCTTGTACGACGAGTATAAAGGACTATACAAAGAGGGAGAGCAACTGCTATATGTAAACATAGGATTGGGCGAGACAATGTTCCCCTTCAGAATAGGCGCCCCGCCCGAAATTACACTCTTCACCCTGAGAAGCACCCGCCATCCCTAATCACACAGACAACATAAACAACCACAACCATGAAAAGCATCAGCAAACTGATACACCTATTGGCAATTGCAACCACCATCATACTCTCTGGTTGCAGCCACAAACCTTTAAAGGCACTTGTAGTCTCAGGACAGAACAACCACAACTGGAAGGTCAGCCATCTGGCCATAAAAGAGATTCTCGACAACTCGGGAATGTTCGCAACCGACATTGCACTTACCCCTCCGGCAGGTGGCAACATGAGCAGTTTCAATCCCCGATTCGACAAATACGATGTAGTTATACTCGACTACAATGGCGACCGTTGGAGTGAAACGACAGACAGTTCATTCCTGAAATATGTTCAGGATGGCGGCGGAGTAATCGTCTATCATGCAGCCGACAATGCCTTTGCAGGATGGGAGGAATTCAACAAAATAACAGCCCTCGGAGGCTGGGAGGGGCGCAACGAAAAATCGGGCCCCTACTACTATCTGCAAGATGGCAAGCCCGTACTCGATCACTCCCCCGGACACGGCGGTTCACACGGAATGCAGAGAGAGTACCCCATGCACTGCCGCAATGCCAACCACCCTATCACAAAAGATCTTCCCGACAACTGGATGCACGCACAGGACGAAATGTACGACCGTATGCGCGGCCCTGCCAACATCAAGGAGCTTCTCTACTCAGGCAAGGCCGATAGAAACACAGGCGGATCAGGACGCGAAGAACCTTTAGTCTTTACCGTAGATTACGGGAAAGCACGCATCTTCCACATAATGTTGGGCCACTGCGGGCCGTCTCTTGAGGACAACCCCGCCATGCAATGCGCCGGATTCCAGACACTGCTGCTGCGTGGCGCCGAATGGAGCGCAACGGGAAAAGTGAAACAGTCACTCCCTGCTGATTTCCCCACCGAGCGGACTGTATCGCTGAGAAAGGATTATGGGAAGAGCAATGGGGTAAACAAATAATATTAATGATTATCAAATTATTGGTGTCCGGTAAACGTATTTAATTCTTTTAAAATTCGATATTTAAGCTTGTATAAGCCCCCTATTCATTTTTTGATACAAATTTGAGTGCAATGGTTTAAACTCCTCCTCTTGGATAAGAGGAGGTGGATTCAACGCAAGTTGAAGACGGAGGAGTTTGAAACTTTCTGCTTGCGTGTTCGGGAACTCCCTCCCCCTGCGGGGACTCCCTCTTCAAGAGGGAGAGTTGTTTGCCTTGTTTTTGAAGACGGAGGAGTTCAAAACATAAGCAGAATAAAAATTTACCGGAAACTAATATAATCAACCACACCTATAAAACATATAGCAATCGGGCTGAATCCATGAAAGATTCAGCCCGATTGCTATATGTTATAAAATACCGGAATCTATTTCTTCAGTTTCATTCCGAGCATCATACCTTTGTAGTTCTCAAGCATTGTAGCAAGAGTGCTGAGGGTTGCATTATATTTGGCCACGGCAGGAGTTACCTTCTGAACAAGGTTCAGCATCTTGTCGGCATTGAAGACAATGTTGAGTGAATTAATGTCGTATGCAACGTGAGCTGTTGATGTGAAACGGCCATAGAGGAAACTGAACTGTATGGTCTTGTTCTCACCGTCGAGCACGTATGTACCATTGATTTCTCTGCTGCCTACACGGAATACACAGCTGTCATTCTCGCTGAATGTGAAAGAGCATGTACCCTCCTTGACACCTACCTTTTTGAGGTAACCGTTCATCTTTTCCTCAACTTTGCCAGTAGCAACACTGCCTCCGATTTTAGAAAGGGCATCGTCGCTCTCAAGCACGCATGAGGTGCCATTGTATGTCCATGTACCCTTTATTGTCGATTTTGACAAAGTCATACTCTCGCCCAAAAGCGAACCGAGGACATTTGTTACTGTGCTCTGCACGCCGTCGGCGCTGCCTGAGCCTGAGATTTTGTTAAACAATCCTGAAAGGAATGACTGTGCGTTTGCCGAGCCGACAAACATCATGGCCATAAATGCCAACAATGCTATCTTCTTCATGTTCAGTTACGTGTGTTTATGTGTATAGTTCTTATCCGTTTATTATTCTGCTGTCTCTTCTGCTGTCTCCTCCTGTGACTGAGGCTCTGCGAAATCTGTAACGCCGCCCTCGACGAGGATGTTGTACCAAGAATATATCTTCTTGATGTGTGTGAGATATACGCGCTCTCTGTCGTAGTCGGGAAGTATACCTTCGAAATACTCCTTGAGTTCTTCGGGGGTTGTCTCCTTGATGTTGAAAGGAAGCACTGCTGATTCCTTTTCGTATATAAGTTCAAATACCCTGCGCAAGGGAATCTCTTCTGTGTCGGTGTATATTGCAATGTCATCGAGAAGCACAATCTTGTCGCTGTTGTATACAGGGAGACGCTTGTGTGTTGCATCTACTGTTTCTACGATGAACATATTGTTGCCGCGAGACAACATACGATAAAGTCCGGGCTTGCCGGCGATTGTCATAATAGTTTCGAACATATTAAGTTGTATTTTATGTAGTTTTAAAAATGTTAGTTCTTGCAAAAATACAATGTAGAAATGGGATTACAAAATTTTATCGCCGATTATCCCCATCATTTTCTCAAATTGCGGCAAAAGAGGTGTGTCAGGATTATTGCATATTGAAAAATCGGACTGCTCTATGATTTTTTCTGTAGAAGATTGCTTGTCTATGCGCCGCACGACCTCTTCGCGCGAAAGGGAACTGCGCTTGCAGGCACGAGTGATGCAGACCTCTTTGTCGGCATACACACAGACAATGAAGTCCACTGCGCCGGAAAATCCCGACTCGAACAGTATGGCAGACTCCATCGCAACCACCGGAGATTTTACTGTATTGCACCACAACAAAAAATCGTCCTTCACACGCGGATGCACTATGCTGTTCACCAATCGCAGGTTTTCGACATTCCCGAATATGCAGCCTGCGAGGTATTTCCGGTCGAGCTGCAAGTCCGGTGTATAGCACTCCTTGCCAAAGTGCTGCACGAGCAGTTCACGCACTTCGGCATTGTCATTCATTATTCTTTTTGCCTCTGTGTCGCAGTCGTACACCGGCACTCCCGCGCAGTGCAATATTCGGGAAAGTACCGACTTCCCGCTGCCTATTCCTCCTGTTATTCCTATGCGTATGGGCATGTTGTCCAAGTTTTATCTGTATTCCAAGATATATTCCACCTCTTTGGGAATTATGCGTATGTCGCGTACTGCCTCGGGATATTTGAGCAGTGTGAGTGCTACCCTTTCGGATTTATTGCCATATATGTCGCCATACATTATTCCGACTTCGAAGTCAGAGGGGTGTATCGAATCTATCTGAAGGATATTCACGTTGAATACCACTTTCGCTTTTGACGGCAGGGCCTTCAGTGCATACGCAGCCGGGAAGCCCATTCCCTTTATTTCGAGTTCGAAGGACTTTTCGGTATATGGTGTAACAGGCACTTTTACATTAACCTTCTCGACACTGTATCGCAGACCTTGCCTCTTCTGCAAATCAACATCGAAAGATATTGAGTCGCGTATCTCTGTGCGGCTGACGTTTTCAGTGAAGATGGCCGTCATGGTGTCTGTTGCCGTGGTGGAACCGAACACCCACACCGAGTCGGGAGTAATCTCTATATTTCCTATTTCGTACTGCTTGGCCGAGGATATTTCTCCGCTTATCGCAACAGGGTACTTATTGAAACTCTCCTGAGTATAGTATATGAGAGTATCGGGCTGTATGGAAACGAGTTCGGTTGATTTTGCCAATTGCTCCGACAGATGGTTCTTCAGAACAGAGGAGGGCAAGGTGAGTCTGCCTTCCTGACGCTGAAATTCGCTGTAATCTATGGCTAAAGGCGTGAAGTTGCGGGTAGAATATTTTGTAAGTACAGTACCACGGTCTTTTACTTTCAGTGTTACCATCTCCTTTGCCATCGCCACCGCATAGATGTCGTCGGGCACTTTTTTTATCCTATAGGGAATTTCAATCTCCGTCTCATAGTTTTTATTGAGTGTTATCATCAGCCACAGAGAGCAGGATATTAAAAAGAAAAACAGGAAGAGCAAAAATTCTCTTCCCGGCAGTAGTTTCTTGTTTTTCAGAGTGAGTTTAAATTTTTCGTAATCTATTTTCATACTCATTCCTCAATACAATTATCAGTACAATTATTTATTCTCCTGCTGCTGGATAGCTGCGGGGCTTGCATATACAGAGTTCTTGTCGATGCGGATAACCACATTGTGGCTTACCTCAACTGCAACAACATTGTCCTCAACGCTCTTAATCTTTCCGTAAATGCCACCGCTGGTGATAATATCCTGTCCGGGTTGCAATCCGCGACGGAAGTTGTCAAGTTCCTTCTGACGCTTGCGCTGGGGGCGAATCATCATGAAGTACATGATTGCGATGATGAGAACGAACATAAAGATGGGGCTGCCGAGTATGGCTGACATTCCGCCTGCGGCTTCGAGTAATGTATTCATAATCTGTTTTTTAAATGTTATTTACTTATTCTGTTATCCTTTTTCAAATTTTTAATTATACTGTCGAGCAGACCGTTGATGAATGCTCCGCTCTTGGGAGTGCTGTAATATTTTGCAATCTCCACATATTCGTTGATCGATACGTTTACCGGAATCTGGGGGAATGTCAAAACTTCGGCTATGGCTGTCTGCATTATTATCACATCCATAAATGCCAAACGGTTCATATCCCAGTTCTTTGAATTGTCGCTCATCAGACGGCGATACTCCTCGGCATTCTGTATTGAGGCTCTGAATAGCTTGTGTGCATATTCGATGTCTTCGTCGTCCTTGTACTCGGGGAGAAGTTCCTGTTCGGCACCGTTTTCCTCTTTGAAACGCTTGATTGTCTTCACAACAAATGTATCCACGATTGCTTTATCGTCGTTCCAATAGAGGCTGATATCCTCAAGCAGTGCATCAAGCTCTTCGTTGTCGAAGATGAATGCCTTGTAGAGCTTGCGCCAAAGTTCCTTATCCTCTTCGTATGAAGATGTTTCGCCGGCCATATACTCCTTATATATGTCGCTCTCTATGATGGTATCGAGCAGACGACGCAGAAAATCGGAATAGTTCACCCAGTCGACTTTGCTCTGTTCGGCAAACTTCAGAAGCGTTTCATTGCTCTCAAGTTGACGCATGAGACGGTTGTTCACAAATTTCAGATTGGGGTTAAGATCCTCTTCTGTAGGACGCACCTTCTTCATATTGAAATTTATACGATCCTCGGCATAATGTGTTACCGCTACAATCAGAAGCAATAGGAACTTGTAGAGGTCGTATGCCTTTGAAAGGCTGAAAAAGACCTCATCTTCGGCAGTTTTTATACTTTTGCCGGGGTTTTTGTAATAGGCGTAAATTACCTGAATGACTTTAAGACGAATGAGAACTCTGTTTATCATAAAAATACCACTCTTTTGTGATTCGTTTGCAAAGGTCGCATTTTATTGTGATTCTCACAAACAAATTTAACATTTTCTTATCGGCCGATGACAAATTATACATAACATATATGTGTAGCAACGGGATAGGATAGGCTGACAGCATCGCTTTTCACAACTATTTTTATACAATAACAAAATAAAAATGATTTTTCTTGTGATTTTTTGCGTTTATATGAAAAAAAATCATCAAATTTGGGCCGAAAATTAAAAACACACACAATCTATTAAACGATGGAAGACTACAAAAAGACCGGAATGGGCGAGAATGAAAAGGAGATTGTCTTTTCTCAAGCCATCAAAGCAGGTAAAAGAATTTATTACATTGATGTAAAGAAGAACCGCAAGGAGGAAATGTACATTTCTATTACCGAAAGTAAAAAAATTGTGTCGGGCGAAGGCGATGATGCAACAGTAACATTCGAAAAACACAAAATATTCCTCTACAAGGAAGATTTTGAAAAGTTTGCAACCAGCCTGAAGGAGGCTATCGGATTCATCACAGCCAACCAGGGCGAATACCAGCCCCGCTACAACTACGAGCCGCGTCAGGATAGCGAAAAGGCAAACGGCGAAAGCGAATACAACAGCGACATTAAAATAGATATTGATTTTTAAGGAAGGAACTTTATTCAATAAATCGGACTCTATAATATATTAACGTGAGTTCGATATAAGGGAAATAGAATATTCGGCTGGTATTTAGAACTCCTCCGTCTTCAAAAAAAACGCGTTTTTTGAATCCACCTCCTCTTCAAGAGGAGGAATTTCTTCAAAATGTTTTTTAAAAAAGTTATAAATTCTCCCTCTTGAAGAAGGACATTGCGTAATAAGCAATGTTTGCGACGACGAAAGCTTTAGCTTTCCAAAGGAGTGCCGAGCTTGTGAGGCTTAGTAGGGGGAGGGAGTTCCAACCATCGCGTTGCTTATATCGAACTGGCGTTATATTAAGAAGCTGTTTGAATTTTATTAGAAAATAATTCTATATTTGCGCTGTTCATTTCGGCTTATTTGAGTCTATTTTAATGTTATTGAAGTTGCTTTCACTCGCTTAGCAATTTGTGAACAAGTTCACATTGCGCTCGTTTAATCGCAACTTTGGCATCTTTTCTTTCTTATTTTTTGGAAATAGCCCGCTATTCCCTGCAAAATGCGAAAGAAAATCTACTCAAAATATCTCTCAAATAATTCCAAAATAAAATTCAAACAGCTTCTTAATTTGCAATTATAACTATTTTTTTCTGTTTTTTGTCATTGTAGAGGATAAATTTTTCATTTTTGCTAAATTTAACACAATTATAGGTGTTGACTGTGGTTGCGGCTATCTGCATTACCTGCTTTAACAATTCGCGTAATATAATTGTATGGTCCGCAGAAATCTTTTTTAGTATTCCGGCAGAGAAAAGGCAATTGTTAAAATAGCTTAATTGATGCTTAAATTTATATTGTTTCTTTATAAATTAGGAATATTTTTTGTTTCTTTGCGATGTTGTAGATGGTGTGTCATGCAATTATGTATGCTGATACTCAATGTGGTAAGCGGTATATGTAAAGAAAACAGATAATGCAAAATGTGTGATTACCGTCGTAAAGCACTTGATAACAATACATTAATTATAAACCTTAATTATTTTTTATGAAAAAAAGTTTACTGTTAACCTGCCTTTTGGCGTGCTTTGCCCTCTTCGGAAAGGCGCAGTCGTCAACATGGCCCATCACTCTTACCCCGGAAGATGGTCTTCCCGGTAATTTGGAGTTGAGCACATATGTGTACAAGTCTCCGCTTTACACATTCGACGAAGCTATCACAACACTTCGTCTCACAGTGTGCCATACAAACTCATCGTATCCTTCACCCGAAGGCTATAACGGTCGTGCATCATGGGCTCCCGGTTGGGCTTTCTGGTCTCTTGCTGAGTTCCGCATCTTCGACGAGAACGGCGAAGAGGTAACTTACACTCCCACTTCTAACGCTTGCGCTCCTGGCGACGGTTCTTTGGAAGGTCTCTATGACAAAAACCTCACTACACACTTCCACACAACCTATGGTCGTGGTCCCATGGATCATAACTATCCTTATGTAGACTTCCAGATTGAGCGCGACGACCTTACATCATTCCGCTTCGAGTGGGATACACGTAACGGTTATCACCACAACCAGCCCACATATATCGGTCTTACACCCGGTACAGACTACTGGCCCATGCCCGAGCAGAAGCTCGCTGTAGAGAAAATCACATCTACAGAAGACCTCAAAGAGGCTGGTGCTCTCTTTGTTCTCGAAGGTCACTCTCCCGACTGGGAAGATCCCGACCGTGAGCGTACAAATATCGGTGGCGGTTTCTTCGAGGCTCCCTGTCTTGCAACAGGTCAGCCCTCTGCATTCGGTGTGTTCTATCTTATCCCTGTTGAGGGCGAGGAGGATACATACAAAGTTCGCTACCTCAACCACGACCACTACATCAGAAAGACAGGTACAAACTCAACTTTCGTAGAGTGGACAAACAACGTGTACAATGCAGAGGCTATCACATTCAAGACCAACAGCGTTGTAGAGGGTGACTTCCTTCTTACAACACACCACGACTCTTGTGTTCTCGGTCAGGACGGTAACGTTCGCATGATCAGCATTGTGAACACTGACTCAGCTATAGCATCATGGAGAGAGGCACGTCCCGCAGAGACAAACTTCACAGTATACAAAGCAACTATTGACGGTAGCACTGTAGCTTACCAACTCCAGGATCTTGTTGACGAGGCTGAGGCACGTATCGCAGCTTACGGCGCAATGGAGGAATATGTTAATGATCAGTACGATGTACTCGTAGAGGCAGTTGAGGCTGCAAAAGCTATTCTCGCAGGTGAGAATATCTCTGCTGCTGATGTTATCACAACTGCAACAAGCCTCAATGCAAAAATCGCTGACTATGCAGCTATGAACATCTACGCATGGGTTGACTCTTGTACAAAGATTATGGATGCCATCAACGATGGTTCAATCCTTACATCATCAGGTCCCGACTGGATCAACAACTCATATCCCGAGGATGCTGACGTAGCATTGCAGTCTGCAATCGACAGAGGCGATATCACTGCTGAAAATTACAGAGGCCTTGCTGACATCGATGCAGCTATTGCCGACATCAAAGCTATCATAACAAACTTCTGGGCTTCTAAGATCACTAACGTGAAGTCTCTCCCCTTCCGCATCGGTCAGGAGGAAGATGGTCTTCCCGGTGAGAAGAGCAACAGCGTTTGGAGATGGGAATCTCCCACAATCTACCTCACAGAGGAGGTTGAGGAACTCCGTTTCACAGTATTCAAGAACCACTCAGGACGTAACTTCAACGGTTATCCTTTTGTATGTATCAACGAGTTCGAGCTTTACAGCATCACAGGCGAGAAGATCGAGTTGACAGAGGATTGCTTCGAGACAAACTCTCTTAAATCAAGCGACGGTAATTCAGGCGGTCTCCCCGGTCTTGTAGACGGCAACACAAACAACAGCTACCACTTCCACTCAGCTTGGGATTCTAACAACGACACAGGTTACGAAGGTACCGAGTATGTTTACCTCGACATCACACTTCCCGAGCCCATCACCGGTTTCAAATATGTACAGTATGGTCGCGGTAACGGTTACGACGATGTTCCCACAGACTTCGTATTCGGTTACTATGGCGAGACTGTAGATCCCTTGTCAGTTGAATTCCCCGATGAGTACAATGCTGAACGCGGTGCTCAGGTTAAGGATATTACTGAGATTACAGACAACGGTATCTACGCAATCTACGGTATGCTTAACTGCGACCCCGTTAATGGTACAGGTGCAGAGGGTGGCTTCTACACAAGCAACAACCGCTATGTAGGTTCATTCCAGTCTCCTTGTGCATTCACAATCCGCAAGACAGGTGATGAGGATAATACATACTACATCCAGAGCCTTGCTGACGGTAAATACTGGCAATCTATCAGATTGAATGCTCCCGACTACTGGAACGCAGGTTCATCAACAATCTTCAAATCTCAGGCAGCTAAGGTTAAGATTGAGCCCAACAACAACGAGAACCTCCCCTACTCATTCGTAATGTATGAGTATGTTGAAGAGTCAGAGCGTGAAATCGATGGCGAAGTAACGCATTGTCCTTATGTTATCGCTCAGGACTGGGGTGGTGGCCTCGGTTGGTTCAACGTTCCTTCACTCGACATGAACGACAAGGACGGTGAGGGTGAGTGGTTCATCTATCACATGTCAATGGACAACCCCAACCTCTACTGGTTGACAGCTCTTACAAAGGCTGCCGAGAAGCTCGGCTTCGTTGTAAGCAACGACCCCGGTCGCTATTCAACATTGGGTGAATTCCCCGCAGTTCTTGCTGAGGCTCAGTTGGCAGTTGAGACAGCTGACGAAGCAAAAGCAGCAGTTTGTGTAACAAAACTTTCTGACGCTATTGGAGCTGTTGAGAATGCAGAGGTTAATCCCGTAGTTGAGGGTACATACGTATTCGAGGCTTTCAACTCAGCATTTATGGAACAGCAGAAGACCAAGAAGGCTATCTACTTCATGGATCCCCACACTTGTGGTGAGTTCTGTGGCGAGTACGAGCTCGGTTGGAGAAACACACCCGAAGACTTCTCTGACATTGATCCTATGTATCTCATTGAGCTTGAAAAAGCTTCAGCAGACGATGCAGATGTTGCTGCATGGTTGGCAGACAGCCTTATCACTCCCGATCAGGTAGATGATGCTTACTACGTTAAGAGCAAGAAGTTCGGCAAATATGTAGGCTATCCCGATCCCGAAGAATCTAATAACGCAAGCTGGTATGGTCTCCACCTCTTCCTCCAGGATACACCTAAGGCACACATGGTTATCTTCAACAAGGAGGGTGCGTTCGACATCTGGGTACCCGGTGGTGATGAGTATGATGCATCAGAAGGCGGCAACTTGTGCTTCCACGCTCAGGATCACGGTGGTGGCGGCGGCAACGCAGGACACATCGTTTACTGGAAACGTGGCGATACAAACTCATTGTGGCACCTCCGTCTCATCTCATCTAGTACATCAATCGGTGATATCAACGTTGAGGGCGACGATGTAGTTTCTACAACATACTACACAGTTGACGGTGTTGCAATTGCTGCTCCTGTTAAGGGTGTAAATATCGTTAAGACAGTTTACGCTAACGGTGTTGTTGAAAGCAAAAAGGTTGTTGTTGAATAATATAACAGCGTACTAAATAGAAAAGGAGAGGCTCATTCGAGTCTCTCCTTTTCTATTTAGTACGCTGTATTTGGTTAATGTTGCTCTCTGGTAAACGTATTTAATCCTTTTAAAGTTAGATATTTGAGCTTGTATAAGCTCCTACTCCTTTATTGATGCAAATTTGAGTGCACTGATTGGAACATGTTGAATTTCCATTAACTCCTCCTCTTGGATAAGAGGAGGTGGCCGTTAGGCCGGAGGAGTTTGAAATCTTTTGCTTTTGTTTTCATTCGAACTCCCTCCCCCTTTCTAAGCCTCACTTTACGTTCGGCACTCCTTTGGGGAGCTAAAGCTCCCGTCGTCGCAAACATTGCTTATTACGCAATGTCCCTCTTATCCAAGAGGGAGAGTTATATTCTTGTTTTTTAATAGTTTCCATTAACTCCTCCTCTTATCCAAGCTAATCTTTGTACACCTCTTTAGCTTTTATATCTTTCGCTAATATTTTTTAAAAACATACTAAAAACACTGTCCCTCTTGAAGAGGGACGAGAACTTTTTTCAAGAAAAAAGTTCGGAGGGAGTTCTAAAATCTTTCGTAGAGCAAAAAAGCATGCGATGAGAAGAGAACTCCTCCGTCTTCAAAAAACTTTGTTTTTCGAAGCCACCTCCTCTTCAAGAGGAGGAATATATTATAGGGAGGTTCTATAAATTACTATTAAATTAATCTCTACAAAGGCAGTTCTATTTCGGCCGCTTTTTGTTTTATATCGGCATCTTGTCTATTTTCACTCAGTTGCAACACGAAGGTTGCGCCTTCGTTAAAAAAGACAATCTACTCGATATAAATTCAAAAATCAGCTCGAACTAATTTATAGAACCTCCCTATAAATGCTTTTTGAAAATAGTAACAAAATAGTTCGTAGGCTTGATTTATCGTGTTGCAATAAACCATACAACGCGAGGAGTTTGAAACTTTTTGCTTGTGTGTTTGTTCGAACTCCCTCCCCCGTTCTAAGCCTCACTTTACGTTCGGCACTCCTTTGATATTATCGAAACTATGCTGCGCTCGTTGGAAATGTAAGTAAACTTCCATTCACTCGCTTGCTATAGTTTTGGGGAGCTAAAGCTCCCGTCGTCGCAAAACTCGTGCCAGCGAGTACAATGCAAGCTTGCTTGCAATTGTAAACGAGCGCAGCCGAGCTTCGCATAAGCAAACATTGCTTATTACGTAATGTCCCTCTTATCCAAGAGGGAGAGTATTTTGCAGTTGTTCTAAATTACCGGATTTATATTACAGAATACCTCCCTGTTCCTTCTCCTCCATCTCTCTGAACTGCATGGGCGAGATTCCGGTATGTGTCTTGAAGAATTTGCCGAAGAACGAGGGATTGGGGAAGTTGAAATAGTCGGCCATCCTCTTCATGCTCATGTTTGTGTTTTTGAGGTTGTATTTAATGCGGCTGACTGCATGAGCATTTATAATCTGCGAAGGAGTCTTTCCCGTAACCTGCTTCACACTGTAACTAAGATGTTTCGCACTATAGCATAGTTTCTCGGCGAAGTAGGAAACCGAGCGGTGCGAACCATCGTCGGCATTTACGGCATTAATAAAGTGGTGTACTATAGTTGTCGACCTGTTGTTCCTATTCTCTATTCTCTTATCCTCGGGGACAAGATGACTCAGTTGTGCCAACATTTCGCAGAAGAGCCCTGCAAAGTGGAAACGGCGCGTCTGTTTGCTGTAGGCGTGAGGCTCCTCGTTGATGAGCGTCATCAGCAACTCTTTGTAAAGATAAAGTTTGCGTGAGGCTTTCTGTGCGATTGAATGCACGGGATTGTCGTAGAGATAGTGAATGACGTTGAGTGTCTCCTTGTTCATACAGATAATTTCGCTGATGAATCTCTTTGAAACAACGGTAAAATTTACAGCATTGTTGTTGCGTGTTCTATATGAGGCTATGGTTGTCCCTATGGGCAGAATGGCGCAACAATTCTTCTTGATGCTGTATTCCTCTCCGTTTATATTGCAGTGGACGCTTTCGTTGCCTTCGTTGAAAATTATCATGCAACAATCGAGCCTGATTGCCTTTTTGCTGTCCCCTATTATTTGTGTCAGGTTGTTCAGAAAGGCAATGTCGTTGTCCATGTATAGTATAAAAAGCGGGTGCTTTTTGAAATCTTCGAAACAGATGCTCTTTGTGTCTTCAGTTTGCATATAGTTGTCGTCTCATTTTGCTTTTGCAAATTTGGGCAAAAAAAATTATTTACTATGTGATTATTTACCTATAAAATGTTCTATTTTTCCGACGTATGTGCAAAAAATGTTATTACGTGCAAAAAAAGAAAAATAGAACACTTTGTGGGAAATATTTATTCTTCGAAATTTTATTTTCTATCTACATTTGCACCCGATTTGAAATAGTTTCAAAATGTATTCAGTTTTTTCGTGTTGTAGTGTGAAGGGCTTCCTCAAGGGTTAATCTCCTAAGGGGCCCTTTGTTTTTTATCGACAGCAAATAAAATTGAAACAGTTTTTTAAAAAGAAATATTTTGCGTATGTTTGCATAGATAAACACATATTGGCAAACAATACTAAAATAAATATTTATGAAACAGAACAGCAAATTTAAACTTGCGGGCTGCCTGCTCGCCGCATTGCTCGCGGCCGGCAATGTATCGGCCCAGAAGATTGACGGCAGCATAAACGCCGAAATGTTGAAGGAATTCGCCGAGAACTACAAACCCACAGGTGCCGAAAAGGCATTGAAGAACGTGATGCTCACAACATCTGTAAAGACTCTTGCGGTGAATCAGGAGAACAAGACAGAGATGAATACTTTCTTCAGTAACACAGTAAACTCAAAAGGCATCACTGATCAGGAATCATCAGGCCGTTGCTGGCTTTTCACCGGACTCAATGTGATGAGAGCAAAGATGATAGCAGAGCAGAACCTTAACGGCTTCGAATTTTCGCAGGTATATAACTTCTTCTTCGACCAGCTTGAGAAATCGAACCTCTTCCTTCAGGGTATCATCGACACACGTAAAAAGCCTATCGATGACCGCACTGTTGAGTGGCTCTTCAAGAATCCCTTGAGCGATGGCGGCACATTCACCGGAGTGGCAGACCTTGTAGCAAAATATGGTGTCGTACCCAAGAGCGCAATGCGCGAGACATACAGCAGCAACAATACAAGCGCATTCAACAGCGTAATAAAGAGAAAATTGCGCGAATTCGGTATTCAGCTCCGCGAAGCAAGCGACAGCGGCAAGAAGGAGAAGGAGCTTATGGCAATGAAGAAAGAGATGCTCGGTACCATCTACAAGATGCTTGCAAGCGTATACGGCGTTCCTCCTACCACATTCACATGGGCACCCAAAGACAGTAACGGCAAGTACCGCGAAAAGCCTCAGGAATATACCCCCAAGAGCTTCTATGAGAAGTTCGTAGGCCTCGACTTCCAGAACAATTATGTGATGTTGATGAACGACCCCTCTCGTCCCTACTGGAAGAGCTACGAAATTTCGTATGACCGCCACGTGTACGAAGGACACAACTGGCTCTATGTGAACCTCCCTATGGAAGATATCAAGCAGATGGCCATTGCCTCAATCAAGGATAGCGTGATGATGTACTTCTCATGCGATGTAGGCAAGTTCCTCGACTCAGGCCGCGGATTGCTCGACATCAACAACTACGACTATGAGTCGCTCTTCGGCGTTGAGTTCAAGATGGACAAGAAGCAGCGCATAATCACCCGCGACAGCGGTTCATCACACGCAATGACCTTGAAGTCTGTTGATATCGACGAGAACGGCAAGACTGTGAAATGGCAGGTTGAGAACAGCTGGGGCGCATCATCGGGTTACAAAGGTACACTCATTATGACCGACGAGTGGTTCGACGAATATATGTTCCGCCTTGTCGTTGACAAGAAATATGTTCCCGCAAAGGTACTTAAGGTGCTTGAGGAGAAGCCTACAATGCTTCCCGCTTGGGACCCCATGTTTATGCCTGAAGAGTAAAATCTTAATCAAGTATAATAGCAAAAGGTTCGGAATGTCCGAACCTTTTGCTATTTTTGCAGTATATTGCATAAATAACACAAAATAAGACTTATGGATAAGAAAGAGAATTTTTCGCTTCCCGAAAATGCGTGCCGCGAACTTAAAGAGGGTGAAAAATACACCCCGGTGATGAGACCTGACGGAAATTACAGAGAGGTTACCCCGTGGTCGGTAGGCTGGGGCATAGTGATGGCTGTGGTCTTCTCGGCCGCAGCAGCCTATCTTGGGCTTAAAGTAGGACAGGTATTCGAGGCAGCAATTCCCATTGCTATTATCGCCGTAGGCCTTTCGTCGGCCTTCAAACGCAAGAATGCCCTCGGCGAAAATATCATCATACAGTCGATTGGTGCAAGTTCGGGAGTTATTGTGGCAGGTGCCATATTCACTCTTCCCGCGCTATATATTCTTCAGGACAAATATCCCGAAATTACGGTCAACTTCATGGAGGTGTTCTTCAGCTCGCTGCTCGGCGGTGCGTTGGGAATATTGTTGCTTATCCCCTTCCGCAAATATTTTGTCAGTGATATGCACGGCAAATATCCCTTCCCCGAAGCTACTGCAACCACTCAGGTGCTTGTGTCGGGAGAGAAGGGTGGCAGTCAGGCGAAGCCTCTTATCCTCGCAGGCCTCATCGGCGGACTCTACGACTTTGCGGTTGCATCGCTCGGCTGGTGGAGCGAAACGGTAACCACCCGCATACTCCCCTTCGGCGAGACTGTTGCCGAAAAGGCCAAATTGGTGTTCAAGGTAAATACAGGCGCAGCAGTGCTTGGTCTCGGATATATTGTGGGACTTAAATATTCGCTCATCATCTGCGCAGGCTCACTGCTTGTGTGGTTCATCATCATTCCTCTGATGTCGCTCCTTTTCGGCGGTGAGGTGTTGCAGTTCGGCAACGATGCTATTACAGCGACTGTGGGCAGCATGAGTGCCGAGACTATCTTCTCGACCTACGCCCGCCACATCGGTATCGGCGGTATTGCAACTGCCGGAATCATCGGCATCGTAAAGTCGTGGGGCATAATTAAAGGCGCGGTAGGCCTGGCTGCAAAGGAACTTAAGGGTAGCGACAAGAAGGCAAATGTTAATATCCTGCGTACACAGCGCGACCTTCCCATGAAGTTCATTGCCACTGCCACGCTCATAACATTGGCACTTATCTTTGCGTTCTTCTATATGACGGTAACCCCCAATCTGCTGCATGCCATTGTAGGATTGCTGTTGGTTGCGGTGATTGCGTTCCTCTTTACCACTGTGGCGGCAAATGCCATTGCCATTGTGGGCAGTAACCCTGTATCGGGAATGACGCTTATGACGCTGATTCTTGCATCGGTAATTCTTGTGTCGGTAGGCATGAGCGGTGCATCGGGCATGGTGTCGGCACTCATCATCGGTGGTGTGGTTTGTACAGCCTTGTCGATGGCAGGAGGCTTCATCACCGACCTTAAGATAGGCTACTGGCTGGGAACAACCCCTTCGAAACAGGAGGGCTGGAAGTTCCTCGGCACTCTCATCTCCGCAGCAACAGTGGGTGGTGTGATGCTTATCCTGAACAAGACCTACGGATTCACAAGCGGACAGCTTGCCGCTCCTCAAGCAAATGCGATGGCTGCTGTTATTGAACCAATGATGTCGGGCGCCGGCGCACCGTGGCTGCTCTACGGCATAGGAGCGCTACTTGCCATTGTACTCAACTACTTCAACATACCCGCGCTTGCCTTTGCACTCGGAATGTTCATCCCTCTTGAACTCAACACCCCGTTGCTCATCGGTGGCGCCATAAGCGCATACGTCGGCAGTCGCAGCAAGGACGAGGCTCTGAACAAGGCACGTGTGGACAAAGGTACACTCATGGCTTCGGGATTCATTGCCGGTGGTGCACTTATGGGTGTTGTGAGCGCAGCACTGAAATTTGCAGGCATCGACTGGATGAATGCCGCATGGGCAGAGAGCCTCGGCGGTTCGTGGTGTGCAGTGGCAGTGTATGTGCTGTTGATACTCTTCCTCATACGCTCGTCGTTGAGTGCTAAAAAAGAATAAGAAGCTTATGGTTCTCAACTATATCTGGATAGCCTTTTTCTTAGTGGCTTTTGCCATTGCCCTTGTGCGGCTCATATTCATGGGCGACACAGAGATTTTCCCTGCCATAATGGACTCCACCTTTGCAACAGCAAAGACGGCGTTCGAAATATCGCTGGGGCTTACGGGCGTGCTCTCCTTGTGGATGGGCATAATGAAGATAGGCGAGAATGGCGGCATTGTGAATGTGGTCGCGCGTATGCTTGCGCCCATATTCTCAAAAATATTCCCCGACATTCCCAAAGGACACCCCGTCACGGGTACAATGTTCATGAACTTTGCCGCAAACATGCTGGGGCTGGACAATGCAGCAACTCCTATGGGACTTAAGGCAATGCAGGAACTTCAGACGTTGAATGACAAGAAGGATACTGCCACCAACCCTATGATAATGTTTCTTGTGCTCAACACCTCAGGGCTCACACTCATCCCAATGAGCGTGCTTGTCTACCGCGCACAGTTGGGGGCTGCACAGCCTACGGATGTTTTTATACCCATCCTGTTGGCAACGACAGTGGCTACTCTTGCCGGTCTCGTAGTAACAAGCATCTACCAACGTATCAATCTGTTGAACCGCACAATGTTGCTCTTCATTCTTGGAATATGCCTTTTTGTTGCCGGCGGAACGGTAGGCTTCATGCAGTTGTCCAAGACAGAAGTGGAGGTGTTGTCAACATCACTCGCAAATATCATTCTCTTCTCCATCATTGTAATCTTCATCCTGTCGGGGGTGATAAAGAAGATAAATGTCTACGACTCATTTATCGAGGGAGCAAAAGAGGGCTTTTCGACAGCGGTGAGAATCATCCCCTATCTGGTGGCCATATTGGTGGCAGTGGGAGTATTCCGCGCATCGGGGGCAATGGATATGCTCATCGACGGAGTGTCGGCTTGCGTGGCATTTTGTGGCGGAGACACAGATTTTGTGGCGGCTCTGCCAACAGCCATAATGAAGCCTCTCAGTGGCAGCGGTGCTCGCGGGCTGATGATAGACACCATGACCACATATGGTGCCGACTCCTTTGTAGGCCGTCTCGCCTGCCTCTTTCAAGGAGCTACCGACACCACATTCTACATTCTTGCCGTCTACTTCGGCAGCGTGGGCATACGCAAGACACGCCACGCGGTAACCTGCGGATTGCTCGCCGACCTTGCGGGCATACTCGCGGCTATAGGAATTGCATACATATTCTTCTAAATACAGACAAATATGAAAAAAACACTCTTCGGTATTATCGCGCTGCTCTTCTGCACATTGGCAAGCGCACAGGAATTTAAAATAAACCACGGCCCCTACTTGCAGAATATGGGCAGTGATGAAGTAACAGTATATTTCACAACCTCGAAAGAGGCATTTTCGTGGGTGGAGGTAACAGGCGACAAATGGACAAAACCCCAACGGTTCGCCACAATGTTTGCAGGGCAGTATAATGCTTACAACAAGGAGAACCGTGTGCAGATAACCGGCCTTCGTCCTGCGACAAAATATCGCTACCGTCTTGTATCGAAAGAGATAACCGAGTATCGTCCCTACAAGGTAACATACGGCGACAGCATCGCAACCGCATGGGAGGAGTTTACCACCTTCAACCCCAAGCAGCAGAGCCTCTCGTTTGTGCTTATGAACGATGGACACGACAAGCCCCAAAAGGTCAAGAACCTGCTCGGCAAATTCCCGCTTACCAATGTGGATATGGTCGTTTACCTCGGCGACATGATAAGCTACTACGAAAAGGAGGAGGCTCCCTACTATGGATATATTGACCCATCGGTTGAGATATTCGCAAAGAACAAGCCTTTTATCTCCATCCGAGGCAACCACGAGATGCGCGGTAAACTTACCCGCAACTACATGAACATAATCGGCTGTCCCAACGACCGCTTCTACAACATCGCATACTTCGGCTGCACAGCCCTCATAATGCTCGATCCCGGAGAGGACAAGCCTGACACTCAGCCTGTATATGCGGGCATGAACAGCTACGACGACTACCGCATGGAGCAGATAGAGTGGCTCAAAAAAGAGGCAAAGAGCAAACAGTTCAAGGCTGCAAAGAACAAGATAGTGCTCATGCATATCCCTCCCATCGTAACCGATGATCCCAATATTCCTGAAGAGTACACAGCCACAGAACTCGAAAAGCACTTCAAACCCCTCTTCAACGAGCTTGGCATCGACATTGTAATCTCGGGACACACCCACAGACACATTGTAGCTGAAAAGGGTGAGCGTGGCAACAACTATCCTATCATCACCAACGACAACGAAGATGTAATGCTTGTCAACAGCAACAAGGATGGCATAAGCATAAAAATCATCAGTGAAAAGGATAAAGTGATACTCGATAGAAAATTCAAATAATATGATAAGTTATCAGACAGAGGGCGTCAAGATGCCCGCCATAAAAAGACGCGACACAAGCGCATGGATAAAGAGAGTAGCTGCATCATACGGCAAGAAGTGCGGCGAAATTGCCTACATTTTCTGCGACGACGCAAAGATACTGGAGGTCAACAACGAATATCTTCAGCACGACTACTACACAGACATCATCACATTCGACTACTGCGAGGATGATACCATCAACGGCGACATTTTCATCAGCCTCGACACAGTACGCAGCAATGCAGAGATGGTCGGTGCTACGTATGAACAGGAATTGCACCGCGTGATTATCCACGGCATACTGCATCTTTGCGGAATCGACGACAAAGGCGAGGGTGAGCGTGAAATCATGGAGGCAGCCGAGAATCGCGCACTTTCTATGAGAGATTAGAGACTTGTATGTACAAAAAACAACAGCGTGCCATCATTGATGGCACGCTGTTGTTTTTTCGCCGTAGTTTAACTGTTATTTTACAGCTTCAGCAAGTTCGGCGCCGGGTTTGAATTTTGCAATCTTCTTAGCTGCAATTTCAATAGTCTCCTTTGTTGCGGGGTTGATACCTTTGCGGGCAGCCTTCTCAACTGTAGAGAATGTACCGAAACCTACAAGAGCTATTTTGTCGCCCTCTGCAAGAGCATCTGTTACTGTGCTAACAAAAGCATCTACCGCCTTCTTGGCGTCAACTTTGCTTATCTGAGCCTTCTCGGCGATAGCGTTTACGAGTTCAGTCTTATTCATAATTCAATGTTTTTATGGAGGTTGTATTTCTTTTGTAATCACAAATATATGAAGTCGAATAACATAAAACAAATAAATAATAAAAAAAAACTGTTTTTTTTGTAAAATCTCATAAATAGAGCATGTAAATGCGCTTTTTACGGTGGATTTTGGTTACATTTGCACGTTTTTTGCGATACATTTGAGTCATTGCACACCAACTGTTTCGCTTTATTATTATCTATTGATTATCTATGAGAGAACTTCCGGTAGTTACAAAAAATCTTTTGGCCATCAATGTGCTTATGTTCCTTGCACTGTTGGCATTCGAAAGGCAGGGCATCGATCTTAACAATCTGCTCGGCCTTCATCTGTTCATCGCGCCAGACTTCAGGCCATATCAGTTGGTTACATACATATTCATGCATGGCAGCTTCACGCATATATTCGTGAATATGTTCTCCCTGTGGATGTTCGGCCGCGTGCTCGAACAGGTGTGGGGCAGCAAACGCTTCCTCGTATACTATTTGCTCACAGGTATAGGCGCCGGTCTCATGCAGGAGCTTGTGCAGTTTGCATATTATTACATTGAACTCTCGGCATATGCAAATGTCAATATAGGCGGTGGAGTGATTGTGCCTATGGCCGAATATCTGAACATGTGGACTACGGTGGGAGCTTCGGGTGCCGTCTACGGTATGTTGCTTGCATTCGCACTCACCTTCCCCAATCAGCAACTGTTCATGTTTCCCCTTCCCTTCCCGATAAAAGCAAAATACTTTGTGCTGATAATAGGCGCAATAGAACTGCTGACAGGCATGGGTAACCATGCGGGCGACAATGTCGCACACTTTGCACACCTCGGAGGTATGCTCATAGGATTGGTGTTGATTATTTATTGGCGTAAAAAAGGTAAAATTCATGGCCCGTATAATTTCTGAACTTCGTAACCGTTTCCTTTCCGAAAATATGGTCGGAAAATTCATTTATGTGAATGTGGGAGTCTATGTGCTCTTTGCGTTTATTGATGTTGTAGCAACGCTCTTCAATATAAAATCCCCTGCAATATACTTGAAGTTGTGGTTCGAACTGCCCTCATCGCTGCCGCAATTTATTTTGCAACCGTGGTCTATTCTGACATATATGTTCCTCCACGGAGGACTGATGCATCTGCTGTGGAACATGATTGCACTATACTGGTTCGGCAAAATATTCCTCTCATTCTTCTCCACACGCCATTTTGTGGGTGTGTACCTATTGGGAGGCATTGTCGGCGGACTCTTTTTCATGCTCGCCTACAACATTTTCCCCTTCTTCTCCTCTTCGGTGGCATACACAGGGCTTGTGGGAGCATCAGCGGCAGTGCTTGCTGTGGTAACGGCAGCAGCCTACAGAGTACCCGACTATAGGATAAACCTCCTTTTTATCGGCGAAATTACGTTGAAGACATTTGCCATTGCCACGATTGTAATTTCTATACTGCTGACCACCTCCGACAATGCAGGCGGTTCTTTCGCCCATCTTGGCGGTGCATTTGCCGGATACCTGTTTGCCTACTACTTGAACAAGGGACGCGACCTTACATTCTACATCAACAAGGCTGTCGATGCCATTGCAGGGTTGTGTAACCGACTTTTCAATAAGGCAAAAACTCCGAAGATGAAGATATTCAAAGGCAAGCATGCCGATGATTACGACTATAACTCACGCGAAAAAAAACGCAGTGAGAATATTGACGCTATACTCGAAAAGGTTAAAAAATATGGATACTCCTCGCTTACAGAGGATGAGAAAAAGCAACTGTTCGACGCGTCTAACCGAGGCGGTGCATGACCCTTTCAGAAAGAATGCTTTTATTTGGGTTTTATACGTATCAATCACGTTTTTAGGCCATTTTTTACTGAAAAACAGAAAAAAACAGGGGAAAAAACGGCCTTATATAAATAAAATTCAAAAACCGCTCTTTTGTTTAGGGAAAATATGCTATATTTGCGAACTTTAATAGGATAAGTATAATAAAATAATAATAAATTTTTAATAAAAATGCAAAACAAAGGATTTGTAAAGGTATTTGCGCTCCTGCTTACATTGGTGTGCTTGTTCTATCTTTCGTTCTCTTTTGTAACGAGTTATCATGCCGGTAAAGCGGCTGAGGACCCCCAGGGAGAACAGCACTACATGGATTCCATGCTCAACGAGAAAGTTTGGCTTGGAGTTTACACATTGAAGCAGAGCCGTGACATGGAAATCGGTCTTGGCCTCGACTTGAAGGGCGGTATGAACGTCATCATGGAGGTTTCTGTACCCGATGTAGTAAAAGTATTGGCTGATCACAAAGAGGATGCAGCTTTCAATGAGGCTATTGCAAACGCAAAGAAGCAGTCATTGACAAGCCAGTCCGATTTTATCACCCTTTTCATCAATGAATACAAGAGATTGGCTCCCGAGTCTTCACTCGCCACTCTTTTTGCAACTCAGCAGTTGAAGGACAAGGTTAACACCCGTTCTACTGACAGCGAGGTTGAGAAGGTGCTCCGCGAGGAGGTTCAGGCTGCCATCGACAACTCATTCAACGTGCTCCGTACACGTATCGACCGCTTCGGTGTGGTACAGCCCAATATCCAGACTCTGGAGGGCGCTATGGGTCGCATCATGATTGAGCTTCCCGGTGTTAAGGAGCCTGAGCGCGTTCGTAAACTGTTGCAGGGTTCTGCAAACCTTGAGTTCTGGGAGACATACAACGCTTCTGAGGTGCTTCCCGCATTGCAGAATGCTGATGCAAAGCTCGCTGCCATTGCTGCTCCTGCCAAGGAGGAAGCAAAAGAGGCTGTAGCTGAGGAGGCTAAAGAGGCTTCGACAGAGGATGTTGCCGCAGCTCTCGATGGCGAGAATAAGGCTGAGGCTGCCGCTGCAGAGGACATCGCAAAGGCTCATCCCCTTGCATCTGTTCTTCAGTTCAACAACAACGGTTGCGTAGTAGGTTATGCTCACTACAAGGATACAGCTGCTATCAACACAATGCTTGCAAACCCCGAGGTGAAGAAGATTCTTCCCCGCGACCTCCGTCTCTATTGGGGTGTAAGAGCTGTTGATGCTGAGACCACAAATCTCTTCTACGAGCTTTATGCAATCAAGAGTACACAGCGCAACGGTCGTGCACCCCTTGAGGGCGACGTAGTTGTATCGGCTGCCGATACATACGACCAGTATGGCCGTCCCTGCGTAACAATGTCTATGAACACAGACGGTTCACGCCGTTGGGCTCACCTTACAAAGAGCAACATCGGTCGCGCCATCGCCATCGTTCTTGACGGTTGCGTTTACAGCGCACCCAACGTGAACAGCGAGATTACAGGCGGTCGCTCAGAGATTACAGGTAACTTCACCATCGAGCAGACAAAGGACTTGGCAAACGTGCTTCGTTCGGGTAAGATGCCCGCTCCCGCACGCATCGTTCAGGAGGACATCGTTGGTCCCTCACTCGGTCAGGAGTCTATCAATCAGGGTATGATGTCATTCATTGTGGCATTCATCCTCCTTATGATATATATGTGCGCTATCTACGGTCTCATCCCCGGTGCTATCGCTAACGGCGCACTCCTTATCAACCTCTTCTTCACTCTCGGTGTGCTTGCATCATTCCAGGCTGCACTTACACTTTCGGGTATCGCAGGTCTTGTGCTCTCTTTGGGTATGGCTGTTGACGCCAACGTGCTTATCTACGAGCGTACTAAAGAGGAGATGCGTGGTGGCAAGCAGGTACGCGCTGCTCTCGCCGATGGTTACAAGAATGCATTCTCTGCAATCTTCGACTCTAACTTCACATCTATCATCACTGGTGTTATCCTCTTCTACTTCGGTACAGGTCCCATCAGAGGCTTTGCTACAACACTTATCATCGGTATCTTCTGTTCATTCTTCACAGCTGTGTTTGTAACACGTGTATTCTACGAGCACTTCATGGAGAAGGGCAAGTTGCTGAACCTTACATTCGTAACAAAGTGGTCGAAGAACCTCATGCTCAACACCTCATACAACTTTATGGGTGCACGCAAAAAGTCATTCACTGTTTTCGGTGTACTTGCAGCTATAATGATTGTATCGTTCGCTGTTCGCGGTCTCAGCCAGAGCATCGACTTTACAGGTGGACGCAACTTCGTTGTTCAGTTCGAGAAGGAGGTAGAGCCTGAGACTGTAAGAGCTCTTCTCAAGACCAAGATTACTGAGGACAATGTTCAGGCTATTGCTCTCGGTACAGACAAGAAGACTATCCGTGTAACTACCAACTACCGCATAAATGAGGATGATGTAAATGTTGATGCCGAAATTGAGGCATTCATCTACAATGCATTCATGGATGGTGGTCTTTTGAGCAAGGATCTTACTCTTGCTACATTCATCGACCGCGACAACCGCACAGGTGGTTCTATCATCAGTTCTCAGAAGGTAGGTCCCAGCATCGCTGAGGATATTACCAAGGGTGCTATCTGGTCGGTAATCTTTGCTCTTGTAGCAATCTTCCTTTACATCTTGGTACGTTTCCGCAATGTGGCATTCAGCATCGGTTCTATCACAGCGTTGGCTATCGACGTTCTCATGATTATCGGTTGCTATTCGTTGTTCTACGGAATCCTCCCCATGTCTCTTGAGATTGACCAGACATTTATCGGTGCTGTCCTCACAGCTATCGGTTACTCTATCAACGACAAGGTGGTTGTATTCGACCGTATCCGCGAGTTCATCGGATTGTATCCCAAGCGTGATAAGTTCTCACTCTTCAACGATTCAATCAACACAACTCTTTCTCGTACAATCAACACCTCTATCAGTACTTTGATTGTGTTGCTCTGTATCTTCATCCTCGGTGGTGACAGCATACGCAGCTTCTCATTTGCAATGATTCTCGGTGTTGTATTCGGTACACTTTCGTCAATCTTCGTAGCTGCTCCCGTAGCTTACATGACATTGACAAAGAAAGAGGCTAAGGCTTCAAAGAAATAACATCAGGTTATAAATAATATCGGAGGACGGATGCACCGGGTGCATCCGTCCTCTGTTTGTACGCAAATATAGAATTATTTTCTAATAAAATTCAAACAGCTTCTAAATACCAGCAAAATAGCTTATTGAATAAAGCTCCTGCCCTTAAAGGGGACATTGCGTAATAAGCAATGTTTGCTTTATGCGAAGCTCGGCTGCGCTCGTTTACAATTGCAAGCAAGCTCGCATTGTACTCGCTGGCACGAGCTTTGCGACGACGAAAGCTTTAGCTTTCCTAAGGAGTGCCGAGCTTGCGAGGTCTATTGAAAAACGAAGTTTTTTGAAGACGGAGGGGTTTTCCTCGCTTAGAAGGGGCTATTGCAGTAGGATGGGTAAAGAACCCCCTCTGAACTTTGTTACTATTTTCAAAAAGCATTTATAATATATTCCTCCTCTTGAAGAGGAGGTGGCTTCGAGAAACGAAGTTTTTTGAAGACGGAGGAGTTCTCTTCTCATCGCATGCTTTTTTGCTCTACGATAGATTTTAGAACTCCCTCCGAACTTTTTTCTTGAAAAAAGTAAGACCTCACTTGCGTTCGGCACTCCTTTGGAAAGCTAAAGCTTTCGTCGTCGCAAGCAACGCTCCATTCCGCGTTGCCCCTCTTCAAGAGGGACAGTGTTTTTAGTATGTTTATAAAGAGATTAGCGAAAAACATAAAAGCTAAAAGATGTGTCCAAAGATTAGCTTATCCAAGAGGGAGAGTTGTTTACCTTGTTTTTGAAGACGGAGGAGTTCAAAACATAAGCAGAATGAAATTTTACCGGACACCAATAAATTCTAAACTATTGCATAAAAAGTTCTGTACTACATAGACATCGGGCGCTGCGTATGCTTATCATACGCAGCGCCCGATGTCTGATAATATAATCCGTTAGAGTCTGTCTTCGGGAATGTGGCTCGATATTATGCCTTTGGGAACGAGTTCGAAGTAGTCGTGGTTGAATTCGCGGTCGAGAGGCTCGTCGACCTTCTTCATGCGCAACCAATGGTCTCCGTTGTCGAAATATTTCTGTGTGATGATGATGCGTCCGGCGCCCTCCTGGTCGCGTGCAAGGCCTTTGTTGCCCGACTGACGGTAGTACGATGCAGGAGCCTTCATATAGCCGTGGTTCCTCATTACTTTGTCGTTCTCCACTCCGTTGTCTTCAGTTTCGCTGTCCTTTATCCAGCCTATGCGCTCGTCGTTGAAGTAGATTCTGAGGTCGACGGGGATTCCCGTTACTTTACCGTCTACATAGAACTGTGTGATGGCGCGTATGCTTGTAGAGGTGTATCCCATGCGGAGTTCGTATGTACCTGCAGGTACTGGCGGCAGACGGTACTCAAAGTCGTACTGTCCAACTACGATAATCTCATCGCCAAGATAGTTGCATCCCCAAGAGTAGGGACAGAAGTAGTGCCATTCGGTTGTAGGTTCGTTTATCTTAATGTTCTTGCAGTATCCGTTAGGGATGTTGTAGTCGCCGTGTGTACATTTGCCGCCTGTCTGCTGCCAGCGTCCATAGCGCACACCGTTATTGGTAAGTTCGGGAAGCAGTGATGCAACATCGAAGCGCATACGCTCGTTGAGTACATTGCCTTTCATCTCATCCTCGTTATATATAAGAATCTTGTCAATGGGGTGTATGATGCCGTTGAGCGCGTTTGCCGAGAAGTGGGCATATTTCTCATCCATTGAGGTGAACGATGTGAGGTCTATGATGCGCACGTTGATGTGTTTTTTCATATCGTACTGCTTCGCCTCCTTGTGTGAGAAGTTGAGGAATATGTTCTGTGCCAGATAGGGGTCTTCGCAGCTTAGGGGTTTGCACACCTTGATCATTGTGCCGAGCATTGTCTCGAAGTAGTCCACGCGGTCGACATTGGCAACCATACCTCCCGAACTTTCGCTCTTGTAGCTGTCGTGTACGAGGTTGTATTGCACCATGAGGTTGTAGTTGAGCTCTCTTTCGAGGAAGTGGTAGGCAACGAATTTGTAGAGGGCATTGTTGGGGCTTTCGGGGTTGTCGCGGTCCTCTGTGCCGTAATATTTTTCTGCAAACGCCTGAAGTTCTTCCACTGTGTGTATACCTTCAGCGGCAAAAACGTCGTCAGTCTCTATGAAGCCTGTGAATTTTGCATAATAGCTATGTGGGTAGCGTGCCATTCCTTTACCGCATTGGAAACAGTTGGCAGGCTCTGCGCCCAGTTTATATTCTTCGCCATTGAGCTTGCAGAAGTATTCCTGCAACTTGGTGTTGAAGCCGGTCTTTTGTACGGCTGCCGACATCAGCGAGAAGTAGGGCTGGTCATCAAGCAGCTTGGGGATGGTGTTTGATGAGGGAGCAACGGCTTCGTCCACAATGTGTACCACACCGTTCTCTACAAGGTTGTCGCCTTCGATTATTCCTGCCTGGTTGTTTATCATTATGCGGAATTTCTCGTCGACGGTTACAAAACTGACGCTCAGATAGCGGTCGTTGTAGTTGCGTGTGTCTATTACTCCTTCACTCATCTGTGCCATTTCGTAGCCATAGGGGACAATGTGTGTCCTTGCGATTACAATGGCCATTGAGTCGGAGAGATCTTCGAGGTAGGGCGATGTGATGCCTGTCCATGCGGGATTGGGGTCGTTCTTTGTGGTGTCCCATGCTTCGAACTGTTCGCGCAGATAGGTGTCTATCGCAGAGTCGCCGGGCAGGAAGAATGTGTAGGTTCCGTAGGTTGATAGGAGTCCCATCATGTCTGCCTGCTTCAGGATTGTTATCATTTTGCTGAATCGCTCCTCGCGGTTGAGGATGAAGTCAGCTATTGTCTCACCGGTAAATGTGTAACGGTTCGACTTGTCCATCTCTTCGCTACATGATGCGAGGTTCATCAGTAGTGTAAGCGCAATTGTCAGTGCGCTGATGATTTTAGTAGTATTTTTCACAACTTCTGTATTTTTTTTTGCAAATGTAATAATTTTATATCTTTTATACAATATATATAGTTTTTATAAACAGACTTTTATAGTGGATCGACATCATAAGAAATTGCAATGTTTGCGTACCGTTTCTGTGCAAGGAATTGCTCTCTGATGGCTATGAGTGCTTCATTTACCTTGTATTGCGACACTCCTGCCTCTACCTTCAGCATTATTTTGCGTATGTACTGCTGTTGCACTCTTGCTACGGGGGGAAGGTCGGGCCCGAGGACGCGGATGCCGAATGTGGCGCGCATTGCAGCACCGTATCTCTCGGCTGCTTCGTCGAGCAGGCGTATGTCGCGGTGTTTCATATACACGTAAACCAGACGGTAATAGGGAGGGTAGTGGAATAGCATCCTCTCGCCCAGTTGTGAGTCGTAGAATTGCAGATAGTTGTTGTCGGCTATCAGGGGTATGATTGGTGAGTCGGGGCTTTTTGTCTGTAAGTAGACTGTGCCCTGTTCGCTCTTGCGTCCGGCGCGTCCTGCTACCTGTGCCATCAACTGGAAGGAGCGCTCGGCGGCACGGAAGTCGGGGTAGTTGAGCAGTATGTCGGCATTGAGTATTCCCACTACCGATACGTTGTCGAAGTCCAAGCCTTTGGAGACCATCTGTGTACCTATGAGCACATCGGTCTTTCCCTGCTGGAAGTCGTTGATTATCTTTTCGTATGCTGTGCGGGTGCGGGTGGTGTCGAGATCCATGCGGGCTATGCGTGCTTCGGGATAGAGATTGCTCAGTTCCTCCTCTATCTTTTCGGTGCCGTAGCCCAGGTTTATGAAGTTGGACTCTTCGCAGTTGGGGCACATTTTGGGTGCGGGGATTGTATATCCGCAGTAGTGGCAGGTGAGTTTGCCGGCGCTCTTGTGCAGTGTGAGGCTCACATCGCAATGCTTGCAACGCGGCACCCAACCGCAAGTGCGACATTCGAGCAGAGGGGCATATCCTCGGCGGTTCTGGAAGAGGATTATCTGTTTTTTCTCTTTGAGGGCATTGCTCATCGCCTCTATCAGCGGGTCGGAGAACTGTCCCTCCATCTGTTTTTTTCGTCCCAGCTCGGCGATGTCCACCACCTCTATGCGGGGCATCTTTATCGAGCGGTAACGCTCTGTGAGCGACACGAGTCCATATTTGCCTGTGGTTGCGTTGTAGTAGCTCTCTATGGCCGGTGTTGCTGTGCCGAGCAGTGTCTTTGCGCCGTAGAACGAGGCGAGCACTATGGCTGCATTCTTTGCGTTGTAGCGTGGGGCGGGCTCCTGCTGCTTGTAGCTGTTCTCGTGCTCCTCGTCGACGATTATCAGTCCCAATCGTTCGAATGGGAGGAATAGTGAGGAGCGCACTCCCAATATTATATCGTAGGGGGTGTCGCTCAACTGTTTTTTCCATATTTCCACACGCTCGGCGTCGGAGAATTTCGAGTGGTAGAGCCCTATGCGATTGCCGAAGAAGCGTTTCAGACGCTCTACTATCTGCTTGGTGAGGGCAATTTCGGGCAGCAGGTAGAGCACCTGTTCGCCTCGCTCGATTGCCTCTTTTATAAGGTGTATGTATATTTCGGTCTTTCCGGCCGAGGTTACACCGTGCAACAGTACTGTGTTCTTGCTGCGGAACTGCTCCTTGATGCTGTCAAAGGCTTTCTGCTGAAAGGGGTTGAGCTCGTTGGGGCCTGCAACTGTCTCTTCATCGTGGACGAGGCGGCCTATCTCCACTTCGTAGCACTCCAATATTCCCTTTTCTATAAGTTCTTTGCAGACTGCGGGTGCGACGCCTGCAATCTCTAAGAGTTTGTGTCGGGATATTTCTTTTGCAGGTGCGGCTGGGTTACCACCGATAGCTTGCAGATAGGTGTTGAGCAGACGCTTCTGTCGCGGTGCGCGTGAAAGGGATGCGAGGGCAAGCTCTATGCCTCGCTCATGAGTGTATGCCTTTGCCACTCTTATGCGCTGTTCGGTGCGTGCCTTGAATTCTCCTTTTAACCCCTGTGGAACGGCTGCTTTGTAAATTTCACCTTCGGTGCAGAGGTAGTATTTGGCTATCCAGCGCCACAATTCCAACTGCTTGGGTAGCAGGATGGGTGCTTCGTCGAGAAGTTCGCTTATGGGGCGCACTTCATAGCCCTGCGGTGCATTGTCGTGCAGGGCCATGATGAGTGCTGTGTATTTTTTGCTTTTGCCCAATGGCACGACCACTCTGCATCCTACGGCTGCACTCTCTCTGTATTCTTGCGGCAGAGAGTAGGTGTAGGTCGTGGGAAGCGGTAGGGGTAGAAGTACATCTGCGTATTGTGCCATTGTATATTTTTTATAGTTCAGCTTGGGGAACGGTTGCTTTTTTACCTGCCAGCCATCTGTATATGATAGGAATCACATATATATTGAGGATGGTGGAACTGAATAGTCCTCCGAGTACCACAATTGCCATAGGGCTTTGAATCTCGTTACCCGACGATGAACCGTTTATTACCATAGGCACAAGTGCAAGTGCAGAGGTGAAGGCGGTCATGAGAATTGGGGTGAGACGGTCGGCCGAGCCTATGCGTACAGCTTCGTCGAGCGCCACTCCTTCGCCTTGCAGGTGTATGTAGCGCGATACAAGCAATATCCCGTTGCGTGTAGCTATTCCAAAGAGGGTGATAAGGCCGATGATGGCGGGAATGCTCATTACTCCGGATGAGAAGTATGTTGCAATTACACCTCCGATGAGTGCAAGAGGCAGGTTGAGCATTACAACTGCAGAGAGTGTCATGCTTTTGAATTCGCCGCAAAGCAGGGCAAACACAATGCAGAGGGCAACGAATGAGGTGAGCCACAGTGTGCGTGCGGCGCTCTGTGCGCTCTCAAACTGTCCGCCGTACTCCAAGCGGTAGCCTTCGTTAAGGGGCAGTTTCTCTTCGAGCAGTGTGCGTATGTTGTCGACCACTCCGTTTACATTGCCGCCGGTGATGTTTGCCGAAACCACCACCTTGCGCTGCACATTCTCGCGGCTGATTGCTGCGGGACCGCCACATGAGACAATGCTCGCAACTGATTCGAGTGATACTTTCTTGCCGTCGTATGTGTCTATAAGGGCGTTTTTTACACCCTCCATACTGTCGGTATTGTCGTGTGAGAGTCGCAGTATAAGGTCGAAGCTGCGCTCCTCTTCGTAAATTTCTCCGAGTTTTTTACCGGGGAAAGCAGCCTCGACAAAGCCGTTGAACTGTTCCATTGTTATTCCGTAGTGTGCGAGTCGTTCGCGGTCGGCGCGAATCTGTAGCTGGGGTGTCTCAACCTGTTGTTCTACGTTGAGGTCCACTACGTTGGGCATTGACGAGAGTGTTTCCTTTATCTTGTTGCCAATGGTGAAAAGGGTGCTGAGGTCGGGGCCGAACACCTTTATGGCAAGGTCGGCCTGCGTGCCTGAAACC
>SUXT01000132.1 GCA_015060835.1 Bacteroidales bacterium | reverse complement strand
ATCGTACTACAATAAACCTTGCTACGCGAGGAAAACCCCTCCGTCTTCAATCGCGACGCGATTGAATCCACCTCCCCTTTAAGGGCAGGAACTTTTTTAGTAAGCTATTTTGTTGATATTTAGAAATATAGCAAATATCGATTTAAAATAAAATGTGTCCAAAGATTAGCTCTTGAAGAGGGAGTGCCCAAAGGGCGAGGGAGTTCCAATCATTGACTTAAATTTGTCTTCATGAAGAATGTGGCTTGTAGCTACTTAAATATTGAATTTTAAACGACTTAAACACGTTTACCGGGCACCAATATAAATATTTATATCTTCTCTTATTTCGAGCTTACGTTAAAATATATTCCGGCAGACTAAAGAAAAAATAGTCTGCCGGGATATGTATTGTCGGTTGTTTTTATTTATTCCTTTTCAGGTGTGTGTAGAATCAGTGTTGTTGCACCGAGGGTGATTATCGCTCCATCCTCTATTAACATCCTCTCTCTGTCGCCGAGGATTCTGTTCATTACAAAGGTGCCTACTACGCTGCGGTTGTCGCGTATGGTGTATGTAAGTTCGCCAAATGCGTCGCGCTTTACGTTTACTATGCAGTGGCGACGATCCATGCTGCGATCCTTTGTCTCAATGGGCAGTGTTATCTCTGTGCCTTTGTTGTATCGGCCTATGATGTTGTCGCCCATTTTCAAATGCAGTGTCTGCTTGAATCCGAAGCAGTTTTCTATCACTACAAGGTGTCCGAGGTCCTCTTCAACCTCTTCTATATTGTCTTCGCCTACGCGTATTGTGAAACTTTTGCGACAGCCTTCACATTCGAATACTACGGCTTGTCCGATGGGGTAGCCGCTGTCGTCGAATACTACCGGGTGGTCGCATTTGGGACAGATTATCTTTTTCATCGTTTGTCAGTGGTGATTAGTGTATGTATATCCACGCATCGGGGAAATTTGCCTGTATTGCAGGCAGTTGTGCCAGTGCCTCCTCGTTTGTGGTGTAGGAACCGGCTGATATGCGGTGGCGTTTGCCGCACTCTACTACGCTGTAGTTGAACTCGGCTTTTCGAGAAAGTTCTGTTATTGCCAACTGTGCATTTTCTGCGTTGGGTGAACTTGCTACTATAATGTGGTACTGTTTTGCGTCTGCGGGGGCAATATCTGCAACGACAGTTTTTGTCTCTGTTACTTCAGTTGCAGGTTCTGCTATAACTTCAGCTTCATGTGCCTGCTCCTTTACGGCGCTCTGCTGTACGCTTTCTACCGGTACTATCTTGCAACTTTCGTCGGTGTTTGTTGCGGGACGGGGCGAGATAACCTGCTGCATCATGGAAATTTGTTCGGGTGATGCAAAGTTGCCGAATGATGCTTTTGTGTTATCCTTGAATGTGTGCTCGCTGAGCGGGGTTACAAAGACAAACATTATTACGATAGCAGCGGCTGCTGCTACGTATTGTGCTATACGTTTACGACTGATGGGGATGGTGATGGTGCGCTCGCTCTTCTGTTCGAGGGTGGCGATGGGCAGTGGGGCAAATCCGTAGTTGGCGGGGTCGTCTATGCCGTTCTCCGAGGGGGTGAATGTGATGTTGCCCTCTATGTCCATTGACATTTTTCCCAATTCTCCCAAATATTGCTCACCATTGCGTGAGAGGTTGTTCTTCAATTTCTTTACATCCTCCTTCAACTGTGCTGTTGCCTGATTGTATGATATGCCGTAATGTTGCATGTAGGCAGTTGTCAGCAGTGCGTCGTCCATTGTTATATGGGGGTTGAAGCAGAGTGTACGGTGCGGGGGCATGAATAACTGCTCCTCGGCATTGTAGTATGCTGGGATGCGCTGTGCCAAAAATGCTCCGAGACCGGGAACTATCACACAGTCGTGGAGGGCTATCAGTCGTGAAATATGTTTGTCTATAGTTATCATCGTAGCAAAAGTAATTGTTTTTTTTTGCTTTTCAAACATATTTCCATTCTATTTTTTGTTTGTTGCTGATTTTTGTGGTTATTGTATGTCCGAAATGTCTATCAGCTTGTTCATTATGGCATAGACAGTGAGTCCGGGAATACTGTTTATGCCCAGTTTGCGTGATATGTTACGACGATGGCTAATGACTGTGTAGATGGATATGTTGTAGCGGTCGGCTATCTCTTTGTTGGTCTTTCCTTTGGCCACCGATACGAGGATGTCGCGTTCGCGTGCGGAGAGTTCGCCTGCTTCGTTCTTGTTTTCGCCGCACTCCTTGATGGCGTTGTGCAGTTTCTGGTATATTCTTTCGGGGGTGTCGTGTATGCCTATGCTGCCATCGTAGCGGAGCAGTTCGTTTTCGTGCAGGTTGTCGTAGGAGAGGGCAACAATGGCTGTTGTGCCTGATCCTGCGTCGAGGATGGTGCGTATGTCCTGCCGCTCTACGTGGGTAGCTGCGGTGGGATTTATTATGATTATGTCGTGTGCTGTGCGTACCTGTCTGAGATAGTCGGTGTCGGGGAGTATGGTAGTCAGCTTGAATTCGTTGCTTTTGTTTACTATTGCAGCTACTCCCGTTGCTACTATTTCGGAAGGTTCTATCAGCAGTATGTTGTACTTTTTCTTTGCCATTTCAGAACTGGTTTAATGTAGGTTCTCTCCCTCTAATTTTGCAACGAGTGGAATCAGCAGTCTGTTCTCCACAGTGGCATGCTTGCGCAGGTCGCTCTCTATGCGGAATATCTCTCGCAGCACTGTTGCCCTTATCTCTGATGTGTAGCTGTCGGGCAGGTATTTTATTATTATGTTTTTCAGGTCGTTGAACTTTTCGCTTACGTTTGTGTGGCTCTCTTCGAAGTTGGCTATGTTGTAACCGGTGTCGTCTTTACTGTTGCCGGCGAGACGGCTTTCGATGTAGGGGAAGACATACTGTTCTTCGTACTCGAAATGTCTTTTTATTTCGTTGTCATAGTCATCGAAGAATTTGTTGAGTATGTATCTGTTGGTCTCTTCATACTCCTCCATCATTGTGTGTATGTTGCCGTGTAGGGTGGGCAGGCTGCTGTTCATGTAGTGCTTGTGCGAAGCACGCAGATATGAAATAATCTGCGGAATCTCCTCTTTGCCGAGAGCGTCTGCTTTCGGGCAGTAGTCATCGAATGAGTATATGTTGCTGAGCGTAATGAACAGTGCGCAGGAGAGGTTATAGCGTGCGCAGAGCTCTTCTATGGTTGCTTCGCCGAATCCCAATTTTATTCCGAAACGCTCGAATATATATAATAGGTTGAAGTCCGAGGTTATAAGGTCGGCTGCTTTTGTCTTGCTTGTGTATGGTGTGTGTTTCATTTTTTTACAATATTGTTCCTATCTGGTTGACGGCGTATGCAATGAGCCATGCTATGCCTGTGTTGTAGATGACGGCAAAAAGGGCATATTTCTTGCTTCCCGTCTCTTCGGCTATGGTGGTGATGGTTGCTATGCAGGGGAAGAACAGCAGTACGAATACAAGGAATGCCGCTGCCGAACTTTTTGTAAAGTCGCCCGAATTGATGAGGGATTGCGAGAGGTTGGCTTCGTCGCTGTTGTAGAGTACGCCGAATGTGCTCACTACAAGTTCTTTGGCGGGGATGCTTGCTATGAGGGCTATGCTTGAGCGCCAGTTGAGTCCCAACGGTTCCATAACCGGTTCCAGTGTCTTTCCTATCATGCCTATGTAGGATTCTGCATAGATGTCGCTGCCGGTAGCTATGCTGTTTGCTTCGGGACGGGGAAAATAGCTTAAGAACCAAATTATTACAGCGGCTGCGAATACTGTTGTTCCTATCTTTTTTATATACTGTTCGCACTTCTCCCACATGTGGCGCAGGGTGGAGCGCAGGGTGGGACGGCGGTAGGGTGGCAGCTCCATCACAAATGGTGTTTCGTCCTGTTTGAATTTTGTGATGCGCAGCAGTCGGGCTGTGATGGCCGCCATTATTATGCCAAGAAGGTAGAGGGCTATCATCACTATCGGGGCATATTTGGGGAAGAATGCTCCGGCCAGCAGTATGTAGACGGGCAGGCGGGCACTGCACGACATGAACGGTGTGATGAGTATTGTTATAAGTCGGCTGCTGTGGCTCTCTATGGCTCGCGTGGCGAGTATGGCGGGTACGTTGCATCCGAAGCCCATGAGCATGGGGATGAATGATTTTCCGTGCAGGCCTATCCTGTGCATCAACTTGTCCATGATGAATGCGGCGCGTGCCATGTAGCCTGAGTCCTCCATAAGTGATATAAAAAGGTATAGAATGAGTATGTTGGGCAGAAAGACTGCTACGCTGCCTACTCCTCCTATTATTCCGTTTATTACAAGGTCCTGCAATGCGCCTTCTGGCAGCAGGCGTGCGCAGAGATTGCTGAGCATGTTGAATCCCTCGGCTATCCACTCTTGGGGATAAGCTCCTAATTGGTAGACGGCTGTGAACATTACCCACATGAGGGCGAAAAAGAGCGGGAAGCCTAACCATTTGTTTGCCACAAGACGGTCGATGCGGCGTGTCTTTATGTTGGCGTTTTCGTTGCCGGGGGTATAGGTCTCTTGCAGTGCACCGGCTATGAATCCGTATTTTGCGTCGCTGATGGCTGTCTCTATGTCTACTCCTGTCTCAAGTTCTGCTTTGTGTGCAAGTTTTTCGGCGGTAGCCTGCCATGCTGCAATGTTCTTGCATTTGTTGAGTTGCTTTATGGCTTCGCTGTCCTTTTCGAGCAGTTTCATAGCCCAATATCTTACGGGGAACTGGTGGGGCAGGTCGGTGGCTTTGTGCATTTCGCCGGCAAGCGGGGTTATTGCCTCTTCCAGCGAGATTCCGTAGTTAATGTGTATGTGGCGGGCGGTGTGGTTCTTGCCTTCGAACATCTCTATCACTGTGTCGAGCAGTTTGTCGAGTCCTTTCCCGGTGCGGGCTATTGTTGGTATCATGGGGACGCCCATCATGGCGCCGAGGTGTTCGTGGTCGATGGATGCGCCGCTTGCGCTCAGCTCGTCGTACATGTTGAGGGCGACCACTGTGCGTTGGTTCAGGTCGATAAGTTCGGTGGTCAAGTAGAGGTTGCGCTCTATGTTCGATGCCACTACCGCGTTTATTATCACATCGGGCTCCTGTTCGTAGAGGTGGCGGCGCACATATATCTCTTCGGGGGTGTATGCCGAAATGGAGTAGGTGCCGGGAAGGTCGGTGAGGTTTATGCGGTAGCCTTTGTAGTTGAGGCTGCCTGTCTTTGCTTCTACCGTTACTCCGCTGTAGTTGCCTACGTGCTCGCTGCTTCCCGACATTGTGTTGAACAGCGAGGTCTTGCCGCTGTTGGGATTGCCCACGAGGGCAACGTTTATGGTGTTCTTGCGCACTGCATCGCTTTTGTGGTGCTTGAAGTTGCAGGCTAGGCAGTCGTTGCATACGGCTGTGCAACCGAAAGATGGGGCAGGGGTGAGTACCTTTTTTGCCTCCTCTTCGGGGAGTACTTCTATTGTAGCTGCTTCGTTGCGGCGCAGGGATACATCGTAGCCCATCACATGGTACTTGACAGGGTCGCTGAGTGGCGAGTCGAGAACTGATTTTACCTTCTCGCCTCGCACGAACCCCATCTCCATGATGCGCTTGCGGAAGCCGCCGTGTCCGGATATTCGTATGATTATTGCAGTTTCGCCGTTTTTCAGCTCGGATAGTTTCATCTTCCTCCATTAAGGTTATTTCTGCAAAATTACTTCTCTTTTGTTAATTTGACAATAATTATTTTTATTACTTGCTGTTTGAGAGTAGTTATTTATGACTATTCAGCCTCTCTTCTACGGCTTTTGGAAGAGGCATGCTGTGCGTTGCCGAGTAAAATACAAAATGATTATGCGATATTATACCTAAAAAGTACACCCCCATCCTTCAATGGATAAAAAACTATTCTAAAAAGTTCCTGCCCTTAAAGGGGACATTGCGTAATAAGCAATGTTTGCGACGACGAAAG
>SUXT01000131.1 GCA_015060835.1 Bacteroidales bacterium | reverse complement strand
CGAGTGCCATACAAGCTTGCTTGATATGGTTGAGGCGCGAAGGAGATAAACTCCGTTAAATAAGCCGAAATAAACAGCGCAAATATAGAATTATTTTCTAATAAAATTCAAACAGCTTCTTACTCCTTATTAAATAAAAAATGGACTACGGATTCGTAAGAGTGGGCGCCGCTGTTCCACGCACAAAAGTGGCAGATTGCAAATATAATGCAACAGAAATATTAAATATCATAAATGAGACAGAAAAAGAGGGTGTAGAGATTCTGCTTTTCCCTGAATTGTGCCTCACCTCGTGCAGTTGCGGCGATCTATACAGCCACTCCACATTGCTGAAAGGAGCGGAAGATGCATTGCAAACACTGCTTGAAGCCACTAAAGACAAGAATACTGTAATAGTCGTAGGTACACCCGTAGCCACACAAGGCACACTGCTCAACTGCGCAGTTGTAATATGGAGAGGAAACATCGCAGGCATAGTGCCACAGAATACAATTCCCACAAACAGCGAATCGTCGCAAAGAAGATGGTTCTCTTCTATAAAAGAGCTGCCCGCCGATTGCAAAGCAACCATATTGGGGAAAGAATTTGAGCTGTCGCAAAATAGGATTTTCAGCACTCCGCGATACACATTTGCCATTGAATTCGGCAGCGAACTTCTTTCGCCCGCCCCGCAGAGCACAGCATTGTCGTTGCTCGGTGCAGAGATAATCCTTTGTCCAGCATCAAACTGCGAGACTGCAGGCGGTCGAAAATATATAATGGATCAGATGCTTGCGCAAAGTGCACGTTGCTGCAGCGCTTACATATACAGCAGTTGCGGGTACGGCGAATCGTCGGGCGACGCAGTTTTTGCCGGCAATGCATTCATTGCAGAGAACGGCTCACTACTCGAAGAGAGCAAGCGTTTTTCGCTTGACAGCCAATTGATAATATCTGAAATTGATATTGAAAAGATACGCCACGACCGCATGACAAGCAGCACATTTACCGATGCACGCAAGGAGTATGCAACACAGCCGTATTCAACAACCTGCATAGAGCAACAGGCAACTGAATGCGCCGGGCTCAAGAGAAAATTCACAGCCCACCCCTTTATCCCCGACGGCGAACAACTGAAAGAGCGTTGCGACGAGATATTCAACATACAGGCAGCAGGCCTTGCCAAACGCATTGAGCACACACACGCTGCCACCTGCGTGATAGGAATATCCGGTGGACTCGACTCTACCCTCGCCCTGCTTGTGACGGCAAAGGCATTTGACTTGCTCGGCAAGCAGCGCGACAGGATTATAGCAATCACCATGCCCGGATTCGGCACCACAGACCGCACATACAACAACGCCCTCAAACTGATGCAGAGTCTCGGGGTAACCATCAAGGAAATCTCAATAAAGGAGGCATGCATACAGCACTTCAAGGATATTGAACACGACATCGACACACACGATGTTACATACGAAAATTCACAGGCACGCGAACGTACACAGATACTCATGGACATGGCAAACAGGCTCAATGGCCTTGTGGTAGGCACCGGCGACCTTTCGGAACTTGCACTCGGCTGGGCAACATACAACGGCGACCACATGAGCATGTACGGAGTGAACGCAGCTGTACCAAAGACACTTATACAACACATTGTCAGAGAGATAGCATTGGAGAGCAATGAGGAAATAATACGCGCAACACTTCTCGACATTGTCGACACCCCAATATCTCCCGAACTTACTCCGGCTGACGACAATGGCAACATAAAGCAGAAGACCGAAGACCTTGTAGGCCCGTACGAACTGCACGACTACTTCCTTTACCACACACTGCGCAACGCGTACAGCCCTGCAAAAATATATATGCTCGCCACACAGAGTTTCGAGGGGAAATACGACGGTGCAACAATAAAAAAATGGCTGACTACATTCTGCCGCCGTTTCTTCGCCCAGCAGTTCAAACGCTCATGCATGCCCGACGGCCCCAAGATTGGCAGTTGCGGACTAAGCCCGCGCGGAGAGTGGAAGATGGCTACGGACACCTGCTCCACATTGTGGACAGAGGAGTGTAATTCACTGTGAACAAACACCAAACAAGAGCAAGATGGCAACAAACAAGAAAGCCCCTACAAGCACTACAAAAGCCTCTACAACGCGTAAAAAGCGCATTGTAGCATTTGTAAGTGACGAAGAGGATCGTCTCATTGAAAATTATCTGAAAAAGTACAAGATAAAGAACAAGAGCAACTGGATGCGCGAGACACTCCTTGCATTCATATACAAGAATCTTGACGAGGACTACCCCACCCTCTTTAACGAACACGACATGAGACGATAGATATGGACGACATAAAATACATGAAACTGGCACTGACCGAAGCACAAAAGGCATACGACAAAGGCGAGATACCCATAGGTGCCGTCATTGTGTGCAATGGTATGACTGTAGCCCGCACACACAACCTCACAGAAACCCTCAACGACGTTACTGCCCATGCCGAAATGCAGGCAATAACAGCTGCAGCCGAGCATATCGGCGGCAAATACCTCGACGACTGCACACTCTACGTAACAGTAGAGCCCTGCCCCATGTGCGCAGGAGCTTTAGGGTGGTCACATATAGGAAGGATAGTCTACGGCGCAGACGACGAGAAGAAAGGATACAGAAAATTTGCACCCGACGTACTCCATCCAAAGACAAAAGTAACATCGGGGGTATGTGCCGAAGAGGCTGCCGAGCTTATGAAAAATTTCTTCAAGGAGAGGAGATAAGCCCCAACACCTCTATTTCAGAGTCTTATAGTGCAGAATATGGGCCGAAATCCCTACCGCAAGCCCCACAAAGAGCATACGCATCCATAGGCAGTCGGCCACAAAGAAAGCACAATAGAGCAACGTAACCCAAACAAGAGAGACCGACACTATTTTAACCCTCAAAGGAATAGCTTTATTCTCTCTGAAATTGCGTATATAAGGGCCTAAATGTTTGTGGGACAACAACCACTCATACAACTGCGGCGAGCTGCGGAAATAGAGAGCAGCCGCCAACAACAGAAAAGGAGTGGTTGGCAGCAGAGGCAGGAATATACCGGCAACGCCCAGCGCCAATGCCACCGAGCCCAACACCATCAACAGATAACGCATATTGACAATCAGGCAACAAGGCGACGTGTAACGGCATTCGACGACAACAGGCGCACAATCAGATAGCTGACAGCAAAGACTGTTACAGCATTGCACACAATCTTAACTACAGCCGGAACGCCGGGCAACAGAGCCTCGAAAAGGTCGTAACCCATCTGCACCACAACAAAATGGCAGAGATAGATGCCGAAAGTCATTGAAGCCACTTTCGACAGCATGGGCGACGAAGCAAAATCAATCTTGCGTACAACCACAAACACAGCAAAAGTCATCATAAAAACATTGATGCCGCCAAAAAGCCACACAATTTCAAGATAAGCATAGTTGCCGGGGAAAAACTCCTGCATGGTAACATATCCGCCAAAGGTAATCGCGTATCCCACAAGGAACATAGGCAGGCACACAGCGGCAATCTTCGCCCAGCTCCACTGCAAGGGATATTTCACCAGATAGTAGGCAAGCACCAGATAGCCCACAAAGCCCGATACATAATAGAAAGTGCCGTAAGCATTCCAGTCGCACTCACCAAGAATATTCATATTGCCGAAAACACCCAAATAACCGGCAAAAGGCGCCAGTATTTTCACGTAAGGCAAAAATAGAGATGCCCCCCACAGATAGAGGAATGTCTTGATTTCCTTCTGCGTAGCCTTCTCCAGCCACGCACTAAGCATAGGCATTATAAAATAGAGTCCTATCAGCATATAGAGATACCACAAGGGCGTAGTATCATAGTTGAAATTGAATATGAACGTATACATCTTACGCAACGTCATTTCCCATGTAAACGACGACATATCAATAAAAGGGCTGTTCGATGATACTGCAAAGTTCAGATAAAGATAAAAGGCTAGCGGAAGCGCTAACGACCAAAAAACCAACGGAACGGCAAGGCGCTTAAGACGCTTCGAGTAAAATTCATTCATCGTACCGCGCACAGGCAACAGAAGCACACCCGACATCATCACAAACAACGGCACGCAGGGACGCACGAGGCTGCCAAGCGCACACCCCTGAAGGAATGTGCCATAGTCGTTGTTGAACTGCGCCACAAATGCATCGCAGCTGTGCGAAAAGACCACAAGGAAGCAGGCCAGCACTCGCATACCGTCAATCCAGCCAATATTTTCTCTTTTTTCTACACCCATTTGAGTTATAATTTAATTTATCATTTAACATCGATATAAGAAATTCTGTCCACTTTAATTAAGAAGTTGCTTAAATTTTACTGAATAATAATATCGAAATAAAATTCAAACAGCTTCTTAAAAACCAACGGAGAGATAGCTACAACTACTGTAAATTTGAATAGTTAAAAACATCTACGAACCCGTTCCGATATGTTTTCTGTGGATAAAGTTACTGAAATTTTCTGTTTGGCTGATGAATTCTGCAAGTTTTTTATGCGTGAGCTATGAAAAATCAATATTCGAGCGCCTATCGGCGGCAAAAGAGACAGTCGCAAACCCAATCCATGAGCTATGCAAAATTTTCGTAGTCCCTTTCAAAAGGGCGGCTTCAGTTACAGCAAGCGCAAGTGTTACCGCGCAGTTTTATGGACATTACCTATTTGCGTGTCTGCCACACCCCAAGACTTGACAAGCGCATCAAAAATTAAACGGTTCCACATACTCCTCAGAAATAACTCTTAAAGGGTAGAACTTGTCATCCTTTATCAGGTGAAATATGGCATCCTTTCGTCCGCGCTTGATGAAATTTTTGCGAGTACAAAAATACACACCTTTAGCATCATCGCTCATCATATATAAATTCACATCGTGGACTATCTTCCCACCGCGCAGAAAATGGAGCCTCGTCACAGAATAATACCTTTTTGCTTCAGGGTAGCGTGTGTTCACATATTCTTCCAATTCCTTGCCGTTTCCTGGCGAATCAAGCTCGTACCTGAAATACATCAATGTGTCCCACTCGAAAGGCATGATATTCTCAAAATCCAAGATACAGTTGGCGGTATCCCTACCCTCACTCTTCCAGTTATACCAATATGTACCAACTATTTCACTTAGTTTATCCCTTTTGCTGAGAGAAAGTCCCCTTAACAAATACTCGTAACCGGAAGAAAATGTTTCAGTAACAGATTTACACATTTCTATAAGGCTCAACTCTCCCTCGCCTTTATTTGTCTGCCAAAAACCTATCGCCAAAAAGACAATAATTACTGCAAGGTTAAGAAGTTTCTTCATTTTCCGTATTTATTTAAGTTTTTGTACCTTTCATGCAAATCGTAATAGACATCATCAGGAATAACCCTTTTTGTTACATACCATTTTCCGTCCGGCATCTGCTCATACGAATATAATCCGCTTTTCCAATATTCCTCCAGCACCCGAAGAGCAAGTTCCTGCCTGTCTATATCGGGATATTGCGCACCTACCCGCCGACCAATCTTATTGTTCAACAAGTCTGTAACCACATCTGCATCCTCCTTATTATCGAATACTCTTATATTTACATCTGCATAAGGACGTGTTTCATGCGAATCGCCAACATCCCTTGCCACCTTCGGCCCATATTTCGAAGACAAGGCTCCCTGCCAAAATGTATGCCTAATAGCGTTAGTTCCTTGTTTTATCCTATCTGTAGAGTAATCTTTTTTGCTATATAAAGTATCATATTGTGCTGCGAATCGTTGAGCAGTACTTGCGAGGTTGTTACCGTCATTAATGCCAAAGCCTACATCATATGCCGCAGCAGCATGATTCGGACTTTTAAAAGGAATAAGAGCTTCGCGCAATAATTTCCTGACTTCGTCAATGCGTCACCCAAAATTAGTATTAGATGGTGTTTTTTCAAAAAGTGAACTTATAGCCTGGTGTTTTTCTGTCAAAAAGAGTGTTTTAGTAAAGTATTTGCCGTTTTCCGGCA
>SUXT01000130.1 GCA_015060835.1 Bacteroidales bacterium | reverse complement strand
TTTCCAAAGGAGTGCCGAGCTTTGCGAGGCCAATCAAAAACGACAGTTTTTGAAGACGGAGGGGTTTTCCTCGCGTAGTATGGTTTATTGTAGTACGATGGGTTAAGAACCCCCTCCGAACTTTTTTCTCGGAAAAAAGTTCTCGTCCCCCTTTAAGAGGGACAGCTTTTTTAAGTTTCTTATTTTGAAGAGATTAGCAAAATATAAAAACTGAAAGATGTGTCCAAAGATTAGCTTAAAGTGGGACAACTTTTCAAGTTGCTTATTTCCACCGACATTGCAATGCAACGTTGCATTTTAGGTAATATATTTGATAATCATTAAATACAAAAAGCCTCTCAGAGAAATATCCGAGAGGCTTTTGTTGGGTTATACTGATATACCTTGTTACTTGTACTCGTCCCAGCTCTTTATGGGGAGTTCTGTAACATCGATGTTGCAGAATGCGCGGATGAATGCGCTTGCAAGACGGGCGTTTGTAATAAGAGGTATATTGTGGTCGATTGCTCCGCGACGGATTCTGTAGCCGTTGGTGAGCTCACGCTTTGTGTGGTTCTTGGGTATGTTGATGATAAGGTCGAAACGGTGGTCGGCTATCATCTTCATGATGTTGTCCTCGTTTTCGGGAGACTCATCGGGCCACAGTACAGGTGTTGCATAGATTCCGTTTGAGTTGAGGAATTCGGCTGTACCTGATGTTGCGTAAATCTTGTATCCCTTAGCGGCGAGCATTGCCGATGATTCGAGCAGGTCGACCTTTGACTTTGATGCGCCTGAAGATACCATGACTGTCTTCTTGGGAACGCTGTAGCCTACTGCTATCATTGCGTTGAGAAGTGCTTCGTCGAAGTCGTCGCCGATGCAGCCTACCTCACCTGTAGATGACATGTCTACGCCGAGTACGGGGTCGGCCTGATGCAGACGAGAGAATGAGAACTGTGATGCTTTCACTCCAATCCAGTCGATGTCGAATGCCGACTTGTCGGGCTTGCTGTAGGGAGCGTCGAGCATGATGCGTGTGGCTGTCTCGATGAAGTTGCGTTTGAGTATCTTAGAAACGAAGGGGAATGAGCGTGAAGCACGGAGGTTACACTCGATTACCTTGACTTCGTTGTTCTTAGCGAGGAACTGGATGTTGAAGGGACCTGAGATGTTGAGCTCCTTAGCGATGCGACGGCTGATCTTCTTGATGCGGCGGGCTGTCTCGAAGTAGATTTTCTGTGCGGGGAACACAAGGGTTGCGTCGCCTGAGTGTACGCCGGCAAATTCCACGTGTTCTGAGATAGCGTATTCTACCACTTCGCCATTCTGTGCCACAGCGTCGAACTCAATCTCTTTGGTCTCCATCATGAATTGTGATACAACCACGGGGAATTCCTTTGATACTTCGGCTGCCATCTGCAAGAACTCTTTAAGCTCGTCCTCGTTGTAGCATACGTTCATGGCTGCACCTGAAAGTACGTATGAGGGGCGTACAAGTACGGGGTAGCCTACTTTGTTTACAAAGGCTTCCATGTCCTCGATGCTGGTGAGCTCTTTCCATGCGGGCTGGTCGATGCCGAGCTGGTCGAGCATAGCCGAGAATTTGTGACGGTTCTCTGCGCGGTCGATTGAGACGGGTGATGTTCCGAGGATGGGCACTGACTGACGGTGCAGTTTCATCGCAAGGTTGTTGGGTATCTGTCCGCCTACCGATACTATTACGCCACCGGGCTGTTCGAGGTCGATTACATCGAGTACGCGCTCGAATGAGAGCTCGTCGAAGTAGAGACGGTCGCACATGTCGTAGTCGGTCGATACGGTCTCAGGGTTGTAGTTGATCATTATTGACTTGTAGCCGAGTTTACGTGCTGTCTGCACTGCGTTCACTGAGCACCAGTCGAATTCTACCGATGAACCGATGCGGTATGCACCTGAACCGAGTACAACTACCGATTTGTCGTTCTTGTAGTAGTTTACATCGTGGCCGGTTACACCGTATGTCATGTAGAGGTAGTTTGTAAGTTCGGGGTGCTCCGAAGCTACTGTGTTGATGCGTTTTACTGCGGGAAGTACGTTCAATTCCTTACGGCGTGCACGTATCGCAAGACTGTCGCGCTCCATGTTGTCGTTAGACTTGATTACGAAGCGTGCAATCTGGAAGTCGGAGAAGCCGAGCTCTTTTGCTTTGCGCAGTACATCTTCGGGCAACTCTTCTACGCTGTTGTATTGTGAAAGTACAGCCTTGTAGTCTACGATGTTTTTGAGCTTGCCGAGGAACCACGGGTCGATTTTTGTGAGTTCGCTGATGCGCTCTATTGTGTATCCCTGCTCAAGTGCCGATGCGATTGAGAAGATACGAAGGTCGGTGGGGTTGGCAAGTTCTTCGTCAAGGTTGTCGAAGTGTGTGTGCTCGTTGCCTACGAAGCCGTGCATGCCCTGACCTATCATGCGGAGACCTTTCTGTATTACCTCCTCGAATGAGCGACCGATTGACATGATTTCGCCTACTGACTTCATGCTTGAACCGATCTGGCGTGATACGCCTGCGAACTTTGTCAAGTCCCAACGGGGTATTTTGCAGATAAGGTAGTCGAGCTGGGGTGCTTCGTATGCCGAGTTGGGTGTGCCCATTTCGCCTATCTGGTCGAGTGTGTAGCCAAGAGCTATCTTTGCTGCAACGAATGCGAGGGGGTAACCTGTTGCCTTTGATGCGAGTGCCGATGAGCGGCTGAGGCGTGCGTTAACCTCGATTACGCGGTAGTCGTTGGTCTCAGCGTTGAATGCGTACTGTATGTTACACTCACCGACGATACCTAAGTGGCGGATACATTTTACTGAAAGTTCCTGCAACATTTTCACCTGCTCTTCTGTCAGTGAGCATGTGGGAGCTACAACGATTGACTCACCTGTGTGGATACCCAGAGGGTCGAAGTTCTCCATGCTTGCTACTGTGAAGCAGTGGTCGTTGGCGTCGCGGATAACCTCGAACTCTACCTCTTTCCATCCTTTGAGAGATTCCTCTACAAGTATCTGGTTAGAGAATGTGAATGCGCTTTCGGCAAGTTCGATGAATGTCTTTTCGTCGCGGCAGATTCCGCTACCGAGTCCGCCGAGGGCGTAGGCTGAACGTACCATTACGGGGAAGCCGATCTCGTGTGCTGCCTTCAGTGCGTCCTCCATGCTCTCAACAGCCTGGCTGACGGGAGTCTTCATGGGTATTTCGTCGAGCTTCTTTACAAAGAGGTCGCGGTCTTCGGTGTACATGATCGCTTCTACTGATGTACCGAGTACCTTTACACCGTACTTTTCGAGTATGCCTTGTGTGTAGAGCTCTGTTCCGCAGTTGAGGGCTGTCTGTCCGCCGAATGCCAACAATATACCGTCGGGACGTTCTTTCTTTATTATCTCCTCAACGTAGTATGTGTTTACGGGCAGAAAGTATACCTTGTCTGCAATTCCCTCTGATGTCTGTATGGTGGCAACGTTGGGGTTTACCAATACGGATTGTATTCCCTCTTCGCGCAAGGCTTTCAATGCCTGTGAACCGGAGTAGTCAAATTCGCCTGCCTGTCCTATTCGCAGTGCGCCGGAACCAAGCAACAATACTTTTTTCAGTTTTTCTTTCATGTCCTTATTCGGTATTTATTTCTTTATTTTTGATTCGTAATATTCTATGTAGGCGAGGTTGGCCAGTTTGTTGCCGCCGGGGGTGGGGTATTTGCCACTGAAGTACCAGTCGCCGGGGTGTGCGGGGCAGGCTTTGTGGAGACCTTCCATGCTCTGGAAGACTATTTCGAGCTCTGCCTTGAGGTCGGTGGGTTTCAGGAGTTCTACTATCTTGGCCGATATCTCGTCTGCTGTCAAGGGTGCATAGAGCGCTCTTGTACAGTTTGTTATATCCTTATCCTCCTTTTTGAGCTCTTCGACGCAGTTGTTGTATGTGTCGTGTATTACATTTTCCATGCCTTTGTCCTTGAGCAGGTCGAGGGCTGCGAAGAATGCTACAAAGTGGTCGAATTTCTCCATGTCTATTCCGTAGTAGTCGGGATAGCGTATCTGGGGGCTTGACGATGCTACAATAATCTTTTTGGGCTCAAGTCTGTCGAGTATGCTCAGGATGCTCTGACGCAGGGTGGTACCGCGTACGATACTGTCGTCTATCACCACAAGGTTGTCAACCTTCGGGCGTATGGTGCCGTAGGTGATGTCGTAGACGTGGGCTGCAAGGTCGTTGCGCTTGACATCGGTTGAGATGAAGGTGCGCATCTTGATGTCCTTGTTGGCAACTTTCTCCTGTCGCACTTTGCGCGAGAGAATCTCTTTGATGCGTGCTTCGTTGAGGTTCTCCTTTTCTTTTGATATTTCCTTTATCTTCCATTCGTTGAGGTAGTCGCTCATTGAGTCTACCATGCCGTAGAATGCCATTTCGGCAGTGTTGGGGATGAATGAGAAGACTGTGTTGTCGAGGTCGTAGTTTACGGCTTCGAGTATCTGGTCGCGCAGGTTGGCGCCGAGCATTTTTCTTTCGAGGTAGATGTCTCTGTCGTTTCCGCGGCTGAAGTATATGCGCTCGAATGAGCAGGGCTCCATAGCAATAGGCTCTATGAGCTGCTCTATGCGCAGTTTGCCGAACTTGTCCATGATGAGGGCTTCGCCGGGCTTCATTTCAACCACCTGGTCGGTCTTCAGGTTGAGTGTGGTCTGCAATGCTACGCGCTCGCTGGCTACTGCGAATATTTCGTCATCGGCGTACCAGAATGCGGTGCGGATGCCCCAGGGGTCGCGCATGGCGAACATTTCGCCGCTACCTGTGATGCCGCAGAATATGTAGCTGCCGTCCATCAGCGGGGTGGATGTTTTGAGTACATTGGCTATGTTGATGCGCTCTTCGATGGTGTTGGTGATGTCCATTCCCATCAAACCCTCTGCTTCGCAATCCTTGAATACGCGCTCTACTTCGCGGTCGAGACGGTGTCCCATGAGCTCAAGCAGTATGTATGTGTCGGCATATACGCGGGGGTGCTGGCCGTGTGAAACGAGTTCTTCGAATACTTTGTCTACGTTGGTTATATGGAAGTTTCCGCAGAGTGCGAGGTTCTTTGCTCTCCAGTTGTTGCGGCGGAGGAAGGGGTGCACGAACTGTAGTCCTTCTTTGTCGCTTGTGGTGTAACGCAGGTGTCCCATGTAGAGTTCGCCTGCGAAGGGGAGGTTTCTGTATGCATATTCTGCATCGTTCCTGAGGTCGGCAGGAGAGTTTACATATTTTTTCTCCGCTGCTGCAAAGATTTCGGAAATGGCTCCCGACCCTTCTGCTCTTTCGCGGAACATATAATCTTCACCGGGGTTTGCTTCCAATTTTACGCAGGCGATACCTGCTCCCTGTTGTCCTCGGTTGTACTGCTTGTTCATCAACAGGAATAGTTTGTTCATTCCGTACGCCCACGTTCCATACTTCTCTTGATAATAGCTCAGAGGTTTGCGCAATCTTAACATTGCTACGCCACATTCATGTACCAATGGTTCCATAATTTGTGTATATAAAATTACAAAAATGGTCGTTTCGGCTAAAGAAACGACCACAGACTATAATAAATATTCGACAATGCCAAACTTGTTGTTGACTTGCGGAGACAGTAGCGGTTATCAATAGCGGATTTACAGTGTGTTGCACTGCTGTCCGTATCGTGTTGCTTAATGTTCTTGGCAAATAACATGGTCTGCATTGTCTGATGTTCAAAATTCTCAAGGTTGTGGAATCGGGAGATTTTCCAATTCCGTCTGCAAAGATAATATTTTTTTCTGCAATATAAGAAACTGTTTGAATTTTATTAGAAAAAAAATCTATATTTGCGCCTCGTCCCTTCGCGTTTGTAACGCGAAGGATTGAGTATAAGCATCTGTGATGCGCTAAAATAAGACCTATTATGAATCTATGCACTTCAGTCTTCGTTTATGTATGTTCAATTGGATTATATAAGCGCATTGTAAATGCTGATACTCAAAGCATCCGCATTGCAAATGCGGATGGACAGGGTTAAGTCAATGATTGGAACTCCCTCGCCCTGCGGGCACTCCCTCTTCAAGAGGGAGAATATCATACATTCTTAATATTCAGAAATTTACATTCCTCCTCTTGAAGAGGAGGTG
>SUXT01000129.1 GCA_015060835.1 Bacteroidales bacterium | reverse complement strand
TAATATTCAAGTAAACTTGATATTCTTCTCTCGGCTTGCACTATCTTTCGGAATTATTTGAGAGCTGTTTTTGAGTAGATTTTCTTTGTTGTTTTGCAGGGAATAGCGGGCTATTTCCAAAAAACGACAAAGAAAAGATGCCAAAGTTGCGATTAAACGAGCGCAATGTGAACTTGTTTACAAATTGCAAAGCGAGTGAAAGCAACTTCAATAATATTAAAAACAGACTCAATCGACGCCAAGCCGAGTGCCATACAAGCTTGCTTGATATGGTTGAGGCGCGAAGGAGATAAACTCCGTTAAAGAAGCCGAAACAGACGTGCAAATATAGAAACTTTTTCTAATAAAATCAAACAGCTTCTTATATTGTCAGTGTTGTTCCGTTTGTGTCAATTGTTGCTTCGCCGCCCTTTTTCAGTTTGCCGAAGAGTATCTCTTTGGTGAGCAGAGGTTTCAGCATAGATGAAATTACGCGATCCATTTCTCTTGCGCCATACTCTGTGGTGAATCCTCTGTTTAGCAACAGCTCTTTTGCTGCATCTGTCAGATGCATGGTTACTCCTTTGGCAGTGAGTTTATTCTGTAGTTCGCGCAGTTTTTTGTCGAGGATCAGGGTTGCCATCTTCTTGTCCATGTCGTTGAAGATGATGGTTCCCGACAGGCGGTTTATAAATTCGGGCTTGAAGCTCTTTTTCACCTGTTTGAGCATAGCTTCGCCTGCGCTTACCTTGCTGTCGAAGCCTATCGAGGCTTTGTGGGCGTGTTGCGCTCCGGCATTGGAGGTCATTATCAGTATCACATGGCGGAAGTCCGATTTACGTCCTTTGTTGTCGGTGAGCATGGCGTAGTCCATCACTTGAAGCAGTATGTTGAATATGTCGGGATGGGCTTTTTCTATTTCGTCGAGCAACAGTACGCAATTGGGTGTCTTGCGTATAGCATCGGTAAGCAGACCGCCATCTTCGTATCCTATGTATCCCGCAGGGGAACCTATCAATTTGGCTACGGTGTGTTTTTCGGTATATTCGCTCATGTCGAATCGTAGCAGGCTGATACCCAATTCACTCGACAAGACTTTTGCTACTTCGGTCTTTCCCACACCTGTTGGGCCTACGAAGAGCAGGCTGGCGAGAGGTTTGTTCTCGTCGAGCAGACCGGCCTTTGACATCTGTACGGCAGAGACTATTTCCCTGATGGCTTCGTCCTGTCCGTATATCTGTGAGCTTATGCGGGGGTAGAGTGTTTCAAGTGCAGCGGTGTCCTCCTCCTTCATTGCCATTGAGTCTACTTTGCATATTCGGGAGAGGATGTCCATTATCAGTGCTTTGTCTACTCTGTTGGTACCTCTTTTGCCTGTGAGGGGGTGTAATTCGCGGTATGCGCCGGCTTCGTCGATAAGGTCAATGGCCTTGTCGGGCAGATGGCGGTCGTTTATGAATTTTGCGCTTGCCTTTACGGCATATTCTATCACTCCTTTGGCATATTTTACATTGTGGTGGGCTTCGTATCTTTTAATCAGACCTTCGATTATTTTTATTGTCTCGTCGATGGTGGGTTCGGGAACCTCTATCTGGCTGAAGCGGCGCACTATGCCTTTGCTGCGGGAGAGGTATTTGTTGTACTCTTCGTAGGTGGTGGAGCCCATGAAACGTATCTCATCCCTTTCGAGGTAGGGTTTCAGCATATTAGAGGCATCCATAGAGCTTTCGCTGCTGCGGCCTGCGCCTACAAGGTTGTGTATCTCGTCTATGTAGACGATGGCTTTTCCCTCTTCACATAGTCCTTCCATCACAGATTTTATGCGTTTCTCGAAGTCTCCGCGGAATTGTGTGCCGGCGAGCATTGTTCCGAGGTCAAGTTCGTAAACCTTGTAGCCTTGCAGTCTTTCGGGTACTTTGCCGTTTTCTATAAGCGCGGCAAGGCCGTATGCAAGGGCTGTTTTTCCCACTCCCGGTTCGCCTATGTGCAAGGGGTTGTTCTTGTCGCGGCGGCAGAGTATCTGTATGGTGCGTTCAAGTTCCTCTTCGCGTCCTATAAGCGGGTTGTGCGTGGCAATGTTGTCGTTGAGACAGGTTACGTAATTGCGCCATGCCTCCGTCTGCGATGCTTCGCTTATTTCGTTCATCTCTTCGTAACATTCGTATTGGGTTACAAGCTCGCTGAGGAAGTCTGCGAGATTCTCTTTGAATATGCTTTTCAGTATTTCTGCAGCCCACGATTCGCGCAGTGTGAGCATTGCCTGCACTATGTGGGGGATTGTCATTTGTTCGGCTCCGGAATTCTGTATTATCAGATAGGCATTGTTTATCATTTCGTTCATCTGAAACGATAGTTCCTGGCTGTATTCTATTTCCGTGGGGACGCTTTCTATCTTCTTGAGATATTCGTTGAGGTGGCGTTGCAGTTCGCGACTATTGCACATGCACTCTTCGAGAGCTATGCAGAATGGATCTTGCCGTAGCAGTGCCGAGAGTATATGTTCGGGGGTTACGTATTCGTGGCGGTATAATTTTGCGGTATCGAGGGCTGCGGCAAGAGCTTCGTTGAATGATTCGGTGTATGTCATTTTTATTCTTCGGGGGCTAAGGTCAGACGCAGGGGGTAGCCTTCGTTGCGTGCCATTGTTGTTGCTTTGTTTATCTTGGATTTTGCAATGTCGTAGGAGTATATTCCTACGACTGCTGAGCCGGCCTTGTGTACTGCAAGCATCAGTGTCTCGGCTTCGGGATGCGATTTGTAAAATACGGTGGTCAACACATTTACTACAAATTCCATTGTTGTAAAGTCGTCGTTGTGTATGATTACTTTGTATCGACGCGGTTCCTTAAGTTTTATATCTTCTCTTTCTTTTACAGAGGTCTGTTGTTGTTCCATGTTGTAAGTGGCGTGGTTTTGAATTTGTGCTATCAAAGTTACAATATAGTGTGGGGAGAACAAAATATGTTTGCATGTTTTTTACAATTTTTATTATTCATCGGATGGGATGCTGTGAGTATTTTTATAATAACAATTGTAGAGAGTGTTTGGTTCTTTGTATTCAAACAGCTTCTAAATATTATATTTATATGCGAGTGTAATATATTGAATAACAATGTGATATGAATATTGTCTGCATCGGGGAGCAGGGGAGTGCTGTTGCAGCAATGGGAAATAGTTTGTATATTTGAATCTGATATAGGAAATATAAATGTTTGATAATTATGAAATTTTTAGGTAATTTGTTGTGGCTCATATTCGGAGGACTCGAATGTGCGCTTGGTTATTTCGCCGGTTCTTTGGCGTTGATGGTTACTATAATCGGTATTCCTTTGGGTATTCAGACACTTAAATTGGGAATTTTATGTCTGTGGCCATTTGGTTCAACGGTGAGCGAAAGTCAAGGTTCAATAGGATGTATTAGTGTACCTATGAATATTATCTGGTGGATATTCGGTGGTTTGGCAACTTGCGTCGGTCATCTGTTGTTCGGACTTCTTTTGTGTGTAACCATTGTAGGTGTTCCTTTCGGAATGCAACATTTCAAAATGGCGAAGTTTGCACTTTGGCCTTTCGGCAGAGAGATTTCCACAGTGCTGTAACATAGCTGATTACGCTAATATACCCCCTAAAATAAATACCAGCCCTAATGCATGATAATAAATATTATGTTTAATAGGATTTCGGAATTTATCTGAAACCACCACTTCTACGGTCAATTTTGGAAAATTTGAGGCTAAATACCCAGTGTCTGGTTACATTAGTTATACAAATTATGTAGTGTTGATTCTGTTTTAACGATATATTCGCTCGTTTGCATTATCTTCGCATAATAATTACTCTAAAATTTTTCGCAATGAGCAAACACTGTTTAAAATCTTGGATTTTAGCTACACGTCCGTGGTCATTTCCTGCTTCGGCAATGCCAATATTGGTTACACTTGCTTACCTCTTTTGGCTTGGCAAGGACGTCGATTGGTCTATCGGTATCTGGACGCTTTTGAATATTGTCTTTTTTCATGCCTCAGGAAATGTGTGGAGTGATTATTTCGATTATAAAAAAGGTGTTGACAACGAGCACAGTGTAGGTGCAACATCGTTGACAAGCGGTGAGTTTGCACCTTCCGAAATCAAGAAACTTGCATATATACTGCTTGTTATAAGCACTTTATCGGGCATAGCATTGGTTGTATGCACAGGTATTCCTACGCTGTTTTTCGGTGTTGTAGGAGTCATCCTTACACTACTCTATCCGTGGATGAAATATAATGCCCTTGGCGATGTGGATATATTTCTTACATATTCGTTGCTTCCCATTTTGGGTACCACTTACGTTGCAACGGGTACATTAGGTACAGAGGCGTTATGGTTGGCTATCCCCATTGGTCTTATAACCGTAGGTATTCTTCATTCTAACAATGCTCGTGATATTGAGCATGATAAGCGTGCAGGCATAAGGACATTTGCAATGATTGTCGGTAAAAAAGCTGCTGCATATATTTATTGCGCAGAGGTAGTTTTACCCTTCTTGTGGATTGCAGGAGGAATTATTTTCGGGCTCTTCCCCTCTCTTTCTTTGTTGGTATTGCCGGCATTGAAATTGGTGCTCGATAATGTGAAAAAGGTGATGCGTTTCCCGGTTGAGGGCGAGAAAATGTTATGGGGTATTGATGAGTCTACGGCAAAGATTCAATTGATATTCAGTTTGTTACTAACAGTGTCGCTTATAGTAGATAAGTTGTTTTTATGAAAAAGGCAGTTTTTACGATATTTGTTGCAGCTATATTATGGACTATAATGTTCTGTCCCATAACTGCGCCTTACGTTAATTTCTGGTGGATGATGACCGCGTCGGCCTGCACACTCTCGCTGCTGGCTACGTTTTTCGGTCGTGAATGGTGGAAAGGTGTGCGCTTCGACCTCTCCAATATTCTGTTGGGAATTGTAATTGCTATTGCACTGTGGTCGGTATTTTGGATAGGCGACAAACTGTCGCAGCTGATGTTCAATTTCGCGCGTCCGCAGGTAGATATAATTTATGGTATGAAGGATGGCGAGTCGCCTCTGCTGCTTACTCTGCTTATGCTTTTCCTAATAGGGCCTGCCGAAGAGATTTTTTGGCGAGGATATATTCAAAAGAGTTTTTCGCAATATTGGAATCCCAATGTGGGTATGGTAGTAACCACTGCCATATACTCTCTCGTTCATGCCGGTTCTTGTAACTTTATGCTGACAATGGCTGCTCTTGTAGCCGGATTGGCATGGGGCTTAATGTACCGTTTCTTCCCGGAAAAGTTTGGTGCTATTATAATTTCTCATGCCCTTTGGGATGTTGCTGTGTTTATTTGGTTCCCGATATAATACTAATAAAAAGAATATGAAAAAGACTAATTTTTTGTTTGCGACACTCTTGTCGTTGATTTTTGTATCCTGTGGTGGTAATAACAATGAACAGCCTGCCGCCACTGAGGCTAATGTTGAACAGACTGAGCAGGCTGCGCCTGCACCTGTTGTTTATGAGAATAATTATCTTGTAAAGGTGGGTGATATTGCTCCCGATTTTACCCTCAAACTGACCGATGGAAGCGATTTTACTCTTTCGAAGAATCGTGGCAAGGTAGTTATGTTGCAGTTTACCGCGAGCTGGTGTGGTGTTTGCCGCAAGGAGATGCCTTTCATTGAGAAGGATATTTGGCAGAAACATAAGGAGAATCCCAATTTTGTGCTTCTTGGAATCGACCGCGAGGAGCCTCTTGAGGATGTGAAGAAGTTTGCAGAGTCTACGGGTATTACTTATCCTATGGCTCTCGACAGCAACGCAGATGTGTTTGCTTCGTATGCCGAGCGTAAATCGGGCATCACTCGCAACATCCTTATCGATGGCGAAGGTCGCATTGTTAAGCTTACACGCCTCTTCAACGAGACTGAGTTCAACAGCCTTGTAGAGATGATAGATTCTATGTTGAAGAAATAGGACCCTAAAGCACAAAAACAGTAGGACCACTACCCTGCTTTTATTAAGCGGAAGAATGGTTTCGGCACGCCGAAACCATTCTTCCGCTTATTGTATTTATATATAATTCTATTAGTGTCCGGTAAATTTTTATTCTGCTTATATTTTGAACTCCTCCGTCTTCAAAAACTGTGTTTTTGAATGACCTCGCAAGCTCGGCACTCCTTCTATATAACAAAATGCTAAACCGCTGTGCTATAGAG
>SUXT01000128.1 GCA_015060835.1 Bacteroidales bacterium | reverse complement strand
CCACCTCCCCTTTAAGGGCAGGAACTTTTTAGAATAGTTTTTTATCCATTGAAGGATGGGGTTGTACTTTTTAGGTATAATATCGCATAATCATTAAATGAAATTAGCTTGGAAGCCTCTACTTCCAAGCTAATCAATTACCATTTACGAAGTATGTATTTTCCTACATCGTTTTTCATTATCAATATCTCGTCGTCGAGTTTTTCTATTGCGAATATGGTGCTGTCGCTGTGCAGATGAAAGATCTTTAGCTCTTCGGGGGAGCACACGCGATCCTCTTCGAGATATTTGCGGAATCCGCTCATGGTTATTGTGTCTCCACGGTAGGTGAGGTTGCCTATGAAGCGCAGCGGAATCTCCTCCTCGTAGTGCTTGCTTATCTGCGTCATGTGGCGTTGGAACGAGTAGAATATGTCGGTAGGTTGACAGGTTGAGTCGGCATATTCAACTTGACTGACTCTCCACATTCCGTCGAGTTCGCCGTTAATGTATACTTTATCGCAGGCAGTGAGCGCTATGGCGCATATTATTGTTATAATTGTCTTTTTCATTTTTTGCTGAATATTTCTCCTGTTCGGGTGAGTGTGAACATAAATCCTGTGTTATTGCCTATGAAATCACTTTTGTCGTGTGCAATGGACAAACGTCCCAACCACGGGCTGCCGTTGGGGGCATATATGAATTCTCCGAGCAACGAGGTTGTGTATTTCTTGCTTTCGAATGGGTTGGCATATGTTCCGTAGTTTTCGCTGTAGGTGTATTGCAGGCGGTAGGCGATGGGGATTTTTTTGCCGAATGTGCCGTTGATTCCTACGTTGTGGGCTATGAGTCGGTTGCTGCGGAATTTGAGGCTTCCGTTGCTGTTGTATGAGGGTGAGATTATCAGCGGGTTGCCTATGCCGTTGCCCCAATGGTGCCATCCGGGGTAGATGCCGTGGTTGTAGTAGTTGTCGGCTCCGTCCATCTGTTCGCTGAAGTTGTCGCTGGGGTCGTGGTAGAGTGCACCGCTCTGGTCCATTGTGGTGAGGTATTCATATTGTATTGCCGATATAAAAGGTAATACCTGCGACTTGTTGGTGAGTCTTATTCCGAGCATTATGTCTTTCCACGGATAGTAGATGATGTTTCTTTTGCCGTATCGGTCGCTCTGGTATTCAAAGAAGAAGAGCTGCGAGAAGTCCTCGAACAGGTGCTCGCCGTACACTCTTATGTCCATATTCTTTGTGGGGACTGTGAATGCAGCGTGCCAACTGCCTATCATGTTGCCCGAGATATTGGTCTGTTCTATTTCGGGGGTGTCGTCGCTTCCGCTCAGGGGAATAAAGGCTTTCCAATAGTCGGCAAGTGTATGGGGCATTGAGAGTTTCAGTCCCTCGCCGTGGGTGTATATGTCGCCGCCGAACTGTGAATGCATCTCAAGTCCTCCCTCGAATATCAACGGGAATTTCTCGGCTTTTCCTATCTCTATGAATCCAGCTTTGCTGTGATAGAGAATGTTCTTGCCGTAGTGTGTAATGTCGTTGCCGGCAGTGAAACTTTCCTGAAAGTTGTCATCGGTGGCACGTCCGTATGCAATGTGTCCGCGAATCCTCAGCCAACCTTTTGTCCAGGGGAAGGGAATATACTCGGGAATTTCGAGACGCACCTGTGGAATGGGACGGCTGTTGCCGCTGTATGTCAGTCCGCCGCTGCTGAGCATTGTGAGGTTGTTGTAGTAGAGATTTGGCAACCAATTGTTGACTTTGTTCCCGGCTATTCCTGTGCCTGCGAATTGGTCAGCGTGTATGCGTGTCTCCGAGAAGCGCTCCTTGCTGCCTATGCTCAGTGTGAGCCATCGCCAGCTTACTTCGCCGAATAGCTGCTGCACGAAGAAGTCGGCATTGCTGTTGCGGGACACAGCAATGTCGCCTGTGCACTTGTATGAAAAATCACTGTTCTTGAATTTCCCTCCATATTCGAGACCGTAGCGTCCGTAGTTGCTGTTCCATTCGGTGGATGTAAGGCCCTGACGGTTGGCTGTCAACCAGAATGGAGCATTGTCGCCATCTGTTGCTATGGCATTGAATTGTGTGAAATATCTGAGGTAGCTCTCCTGCGCTTCAATGGTATGAGTTAATGCGAATAGCGACAACAGAATTGTCAATAGTGTTTTGTGTTTGTTGAATTGTTTCATTATGATACTTTTGTCTATGGTAGATGCGAAGATACATATTTTTGTTTGCAATAGTTGTATCTATAGCATAAAATGTATGTAAAATGCACATAAAAAGCACTTAAAATGCATATAAAATGTGTTCAAATTAGAAATACTTCTAATTTTTGTTTATCTTCGCAAATTAGAGAAATTTAAAACTTATATATAATGATTTTAAGAAAAGGAATTAATCTGGCACTATGTGCAGCCGCTGCTCTGATGGTTTCGTGTGGCGGTACAACAGCTCCCGAAGTCTCTGTTGAGCAGTTCGGCGCTGTACCCAATGACGGTAAGAACGATTTCGATGCGCTCCGCAAGGCAACTGCCTACTGCCGCGAAAATCCCGGTACAACACTCTTTTTCCCTCCCGGAAAGTATGACATCGACAACGAGAAAGCCCGTAAAATAGAGTTCGAGGCTATCAGCGGTGCATATGGCGAAAATGTCCAGGGTACACTCTTCAGACCCGACGGTCCCTACGTAACAGCTCTCGACCTGAGAGACTGCGACAACACCACAGTAAAGGCACATGGTGCAACGCTCTTCCTGCACGGATGGTACGAGGTCATCACAATGCAGGGTGCCGAGAATATCACCGTTGAGGGTATCTCTATCCTCTACAACCGTCCCCCCTCAACAATCGGTCGCGTAACAGAGAGCAACGAAGAGTGGTTCGATGCCGAGTTCGACACAGAGCGCTACCGCTTTATAGAGAACAAGGTTACAGGTCGTCTCCACTTCTTCGACCCCGTGCGCAACAGACTCTACACAGGATGGGCTTCGAAGAAGGAACTTACAGCTCCCGGAAAGATCCGTTTCCAGTCGAAGAGCGCACCTGCCGTTGGCGACTACTTCGTGCTCCGTCATGGTGGACACTACCGTCCCGCTATCATGGTCAAGGAGTGTGAGAATGTTACCTTCCGCGATGTGAAGATTCACAGCCAGCCCGGTATGGGTATCGTTGGACACTTGACAAAGGATATTATGATTGACAACCTTCAGGTTGTTCCCGAAGTGGGCAGCGTAATCTCTTCTAACACCGATGCCACACACTTCACCTCATGCTCGGGTACCATCACCATCCAGAACTCAAAGTTCAAGGGACAGGGCGACGACTGTACAAACATCCACGGATATTACTACCGCATGTATCCCGAGGCTGACAACAAGATTGAGATTAAGATCGAAGGTGCCGACCTTCATGCACTCTCTCTCGACTATCCTCAGATTGGCGACACAATGGTTGTAATCGATAACAAGAATATGTCAGAGCAGGGACGCTACACAGTTCAGAGCGTAGACACCTCTTCTGTTGACTGGAAGGTGGTGATAGGACTCGACAAACCCATCGCCGAAGATATGTTCGAGAAATGCTATATGTGGAACTACACACGTTTCCCCAAAGTGCGCATATACAACAACTCAGTACACAGCCACCTTGCACGCTCGTTCCTCATCAAGAGCCGCGATGTTGTCATTGCTAAGAACTGCATCCTCAACAGCACCATCACAGCCATCAAACTCGGTGCCGAGCTCAGCTGGCGCGAGAGCGGTCCTGCCGAGAATGTGCTTGTGGAGGAGAACTACATCACAGGCTGCGGTTATGCAGCAGGTGCTTCCACTCCCTCATGTATCACACTGAGCACCGAGGCACGCGAGCTTCCTCCCTATCTTAACAAGAATATTGTAATCCGCAACAATGTATTCGACACCGACAAGGATGTTGCTATACTGTTGAAGGATGCCGAGAATATTGTTGTAGAGAACAACATGGCAAACAAAAAGGATTATGTGAAGATGGAGAACTGCCAGAATGTAACAGTGAAATAATTCTCCGGAATAACAAATAACAACACCGACCGAGTTTTTCTTTTGAAACTCGGTCGGTGTTGTGTTGTGAGCTGAAATTTGGTGCTGAATATCAATTCTTTTCTTTATAAGATGACCGGTAAATAAATTTCAATCCAAACAAAGATATATTTCATAAATCGGTGAACTGTATCTGAATCAAGTGCTTTTATCAAGTTGAATCTGCCCTTTACTAAACGTGATTATTACTCTCCGGTATATTTTTAATGCATATTCTTTTTTATGAATTGTTTCTACATTCAAACATTTTACAGACAATGAATTTGTTAATATTAAATCGCAGTTAAATAGTCGTCCCTTAAAAATTCATTTTCAGAGAAATTCTATCAGTAATTAGGATTTCTCTGATTTTTTGCATGAGTAATAAAAGAGCTTTCATAGCTCTTTTGAAGTTATATGTAGCCGCTGCAAGGATTGTATTCACAGAATCACCAACACACCTTTATAAAAGTTGCGTCCTAATCTATAATCTGATTTCAAATGACCTATAGTTGGTTCTATGCCAGCACGTTTGCAAAATAGTTTATTTTTTTGTCTTTTTTTTATATGACTAACAATCCTTTTTAAGTAGGTAGTTAGTACTTCTACCACCTTCGTCTGCTGCAACCAATATGCCCTTATATACAAGGTCTGAGATGTCACGCAATGCAGTTGCTTGTGATATTTTGGTTATCTTCGACCATTTAGAAGTTGTAAGCTTTCCTTCAAAGCCATCCCAAAGCATATTTATTACCTTCACTTGTCTCTCGTTCATAGCCACCTCTCTGTACTGTTGCCAAAACAGTGATTTCTTAACGACTCTCTGTACTGTCGTTTCAGAGCGGAGTATAGCACTAAAAAGTGTCTGTAAGAACCACTCAAGCCAAAGAGTTATATCCATACTACCCGTTGTAGTCTTCTCTAAAGCTGCATAGTAACCCTTGCGTTCACGTAATATTTCTGCCGACATACTATAAAAACGATGAGGCATGCCATCGGCCTTCGCTAAAAGCATATCAGTAATAGTTCTGGTCAAACGACCATTACCATCATCAAAGGGGTGGATGGCTACAAACCAAAGATGAGCAATTGCAGCCTTCAAGATAGGGTCTATATCCTGCTGGTAATTTATCCATTCCAAAAACTCATTCATCATTGCGGGTACAACCTCCGAATCTGGAGCTTCATAGTGTACTTTCTCTCTACCCATTGCGCCAGAAACTACCTGCATAGGCTCTGCACCCACACGATATGCAGCAACAGTTATAGGATACATACCGCTACGACCTGTTGGGAAAAGAGCTGCATGCCAGTTGAATAATCTATCATGCGTCAAAGGCTCATTGCTATTTCTTACTGCATCGAGCATAACTTGAACCACGCCTTCAGTATAGTGGTCTGGCTCTGGCAGACCTTCTGTCTCTATTCCAAGATGACGAGCAATAGAAGAACGTACACGGTCAGCATTAAGAAATTCTCCTTCAATCTCAGATGAACGCAACACATCCTCCACCATCACATCAAGCGAGGTGGTATTCTGAACGCTAAAGCCAAGGCCACTCATCAATCCAAGTACACGACCTTCGAGGTTGCGTACCTTAGAGAGAAGGGTTATCAACTTCTCATTATCCCAAGTAAACTTTGCCCAAGTGGGCTGCTGCCATATATACAAAGGTCTCATAATCCATAGAATTTAATGCAAAGATAGTGCAATGATGCGAAAAAGCAAGCTATTCGCATCAAAATATGATGAGAATAGCTTGCTTAATCACTTCATACTGACTTGCATAAATAACTAGATAAACTTTTACTTGTTAGTAAATTCTCTGTCTTGAATCCGGTTTTAGGAAGGTCAGTATCATCGATGATGACGCATTTGATATCTGATTTTAATGTCGTCTTGCGGCTTACACGTGAATACAGCTGTCTGAAAACCGAATAGATTATACGTCGCCAATTGATCTTGCCGTCGTTCATGAAACGATAAAACATATCCTTATGGCAAGCAAACACCTTGCCGAGTGTAGAGGACGAATAATTGGCTGCATTCTTTATCGAGAAGAACGGGAAGAGCAAGAGCAGCTGCAACACCTGAAGGCAAGTGAACTTGCAGTTCGGATTCTTTACCAAACCGATGACTTTGCTCTGTATCCTTAAGCTGTTCATGATGG
>SUXT01000127.1 GCA_015060835.1 Bacteroidales bacterium | reverse complement strand
ATCGACGCCAAACCGAACGCCATACAAGCTTGCTTGATATGGCTGAGGTGCGAAGGAGAAAAACTCTGTTAAATAAGCCGAAATAAACAGCGCAAATATAGAATTATTTTCTAATAAAATTCAAACAGCTTCTAAACCTTAAGCTCCAAAAAAGGTCTAATTGATAAACGAACATACAACTGAAACAAATGCACAGCAACAACAGCGATGAAAAAGAGATTACGCGCAGGCTGAAAAACCCAGCCGAACAGCGTGCCGCATTCTCACAGTTGGTGCAGCTATTCAGTGAACCCATATATTGGCACATACGACACATCGTACTTAACCACGAAGACAGCAACGACCTATTACAGAACACATTTCTGAAAGCATGGGCGAACATCGATAAATTTCGCGGAGACTCACTTGTATCAACATGGCTCTACCGCATAGCCATAAACGAAACACTCACATTCCTCGACAGACGGAAAACGACCATACCCTTAGATTCACTCGAAGCAGACACAGTGGAGCAACTCGAAGGCGACATATACTTCAACGGCGACAGCGCCGACGCACACATTCAGGCTGCAATACGGACACTGCCACCCAAACAACGCATGGTCTTCAATATGAGATATTACGAGGATATAAGCTACGAAGAGATGTCAGCAATATTCGGCACAAGCATAGGATCATTGAAAGCATCGTACCACATAGCAACAAAGAAAATAGAAGAATATTTGAAAGAGAATGACTGAAAGTTATTTTTTACAAAAATCAGCATACACATTTAAACCAAACAGGCAAACGATAGTCAAACAATAGGATAGCATCAAAAACAAAGCTATGAACAGAATAGAGCTAAACAATAGAAAAAGACCTTTTACCACCCCCGAAAACTATTTCGAGGATTTTCACCGCAAGCTCATGGACGAGCTTCCCGAAAAAGGTATACCCGCAAGACGCCACATTGCATTAAGCACAATGAAAAGGTGGAGTGCAGCAGCGGCAATCGCCCTCATGTTGCTTGTAAGCGCCACAGCCCTGCACCAATACTCGACCGCACAGCACAACACCGCTCCCGAGCTTACCGAGACAGAAAGGAACGAATTCATAGAAAGTATATTCGACAACTGTCTGATAGACGAATACAACGTATACAGCTATTTAACAAGCTACGACACCAACTACTAAGAAGAAGTACCCTAAAAAAAAGAAATATGAAAAGAATACTATTTGCACTCATACTTGTATGTTGCGCCACAAGCATCATCCTTGCGCAACCCAAGCGACGCTTCTCACCCGAAGAGTATGCCAAGAAGCAACAGACATTCATTACAGAATTTGCCAAACTCCTACCCCAGGAAGCAGAAGCATTCTTCCCACTTTATTTCGAATTCCAGCAGAACAAATGGAAGATAAACAAGGAGGCACGCAAGAAAATCAAATGGGAAAAGGGAGTGGAACCAACCGAAGAGGAGTGGAAAAAATTTGTAAACGCAAAGGCTGAAGCCAAGATAAAGATAGCCAAACTTGAAAAAAGCTATATAGAAAAATACCTCCAGATACTGCCCGCCCGCAAAATCCTCGACATACAACGCGCCGAAGATGCATTCCAGAAGGATATAATTAAAAAAATGGCTCACGGACATCAGGGGAAAAAGTAATCAATAAGTGAATAACAGAGGTCGCACCGATTGGTGCGACCTCTGTATATTTATCTCACTCGTTTGTTAGTATCTTTGAGGTAAACCTCGAAGATAGGATGCGGCTCGGAAAAAAAATCAATCAAGCTTGATTTTTCTTCTCTCGCCTTTCACTACTCTGTCGTTCCGACGAAGATAGGATGCGGCTCGGAAAAAAAATCAATCAAGCTTGATTTTTCTTCTCTCGCCTTTCACTATCTTTGCAAAAATTTTGCAAAAACTCGTGCACTATGAAACTACGCAACCTACTGCCAATGGCAATGATAGCGGCATCGGCACTATCATCCTGCAACCCTACAATAGAGAAAAGCGACAAGACACTTACACCCGTATCATTCGAAAAGGTAACCCTTAACGACAACTTCTGGCTTCCACGCCTACAGACACAGAAAAAGACACTCGTTCCTTTTGCATTAGGCAAGACAGAGACAGCTGTAGAGAACCTGCGCCGTACCGCTGCCTATCTGCGCGGCGAAAAAAGTGAGAAACTGATACCTCTCGCTTTCTATGTATCATCGGACCTCTTCAAGGTGATGGAAGGTGCAGCCTACCTTCTTACCATAGAAAAGGACGAAGCTCTCGAAAAGCAGATGGACGATATTATAGACATCATAGGCGAGGCGCAAGCACCCGACGGTTATCTCTACGAGCACCACATTGTAGGCAAGGAACTGCACAACCCACGCAACAGATGGGGCACCGGCGAAAGACCATACAGCAACGTACTCTTCAGCCACGAACTATACAACATGGGACACATGTACGAAGGTGCCATTGCATATTACCGCGCCACCGGCAAGCGCAAATGGCTCGACATTGCAGAGAAGAGCGCACGCCACATAAACAGAGTATTCTTCGAAGGAGGCGACAGCGCATACAACGACGGCAATCCTGTGAACCAGGCACCCGGCCATCAGGAGATAGAACTCGCACTTGTAAAGATGTACCACCTTACAGGCGACACACTCTATCTGGACATGGCAAAACAGTTCATTGACATACGCGGCGTAACATACCGCCCCGACGGAATAAACATAACCACCCCCGAATATGCCCAGCAACACCTCCCTGTGCGTGAGCAGCGCACAGCAGTAGGACACGCAGTACGCGCCACATACCTCTATTCGGGCATGGCAGACATAGCAGCCGCCACCGGCGACACCACCCTGATACCGGCTCTCGAATCGGTATGGCACGACATTGTCGATAAAAAGATGCACATAACCGGCGGACTGGGAGCTGTGCCCAACATCGAAGGCTTCGGTCCCGAATATCTGCTACCCAACAAAGAGACATACAACGAGACCTGCTCGGCAGTGGGCAACGTATTCTTCAACTACCGTATGTTCCTCATGTCGGGAGACGCAAAATACATAGATGTAGCCGAAGTATCACTGTATAACAACGTGCTTGCAGGTGTAAACCTCGAAGGCAACCGTTTCTTCTACGTCAACCCATTGGAAGCTGATGGCCGCAAGGCCTTCAACCACGGACGCGCCGGACGCTCGCCGTGGTTCGGAACAGCCTGCTGCCCATCGAATCTCGCCCGCCTCATACCCCAAGTGCCGGGAATGATATATTCACACACCGACAAGGATATATTCTGTGCCCTCTACGCCGGAAGCACCGTAGATGTACCGCTCGAAGCAGGCAACATACACCTCGCACAAGAGACCGACTACCCCTTTGACGGCAAAATAACAATAGAAGTAACCCCGGCGGCAGACAACACCGAGTTTACCATGTGGATGCGCATACCTACATGGTGCACCGGCGACCGCTTCGTTGCAGGCGAGCTATACAGATATGCCGACAACCGACAGACAAGCGTAACCGCCACCGTCAACGGCAAGAAGATTAAAAACAACATCACCGATGGTTTCCTGCCCATAAAGCGCAGATGGAGCAAAGGCGACAGGATAGAATTGCAGTTGCCAATGCCCATGCGCTACTCCACAGCCGACGAACGTGTCAAGGCCGACAGCAATCGCATATGCATAACACGCGGCCCGCTCGTCTATTGCGCAGAAACAGCCGACAACCAATACCCCGTATCCCAATATTACCTTGCACAAACGGCCGAAGAAAAGGAGACAAAGACCTTTACCGATGGAATCATGCAGGGCATCCCCGCACTCAAAGTCGAAGCAGCCGTAGCCACCGCCGACAATGAAGCGCCCGCTACACTCACACTCATCCCCTACTACGCATGGAACAACCGCGGCGACAAGGCGATGAACGTATGGTTCGCACGCGACGCTGCCACCGCCCGCATCAGAACGATGTTTGCCGGCAACATTGCCAATATAAAAGCATCATTCACCTACAATGGCGACGATGAAAGAGCCATCGGCGACGGCAAACGCCCCACAAGCTCAGCCGATGGGAGCATACCACGCTGGACAAGCTGGCCCCAAAGAGGCAAGGAACAGCAAGTGGAAATAACTCTCAAGAAAAAGCAGAAGATAGAAAGTGTCTCGGTATATTGGTACAACGATAATGGCGGAGTAAAGTTCCCCGTTTCGTGGAGAATGGAATACAACAAGGATGGCAAATGGCACGAATTCAGGCCATACGTTACTGATGCATTCGGCACGGCAGGCGACCAGTTCAATATGGTACACCCCGCCGAAGAGATTGAGACAGAAGCACTGCTGCTGCACATCACTCCCCGCAAAGATGCTGCCGCAGGAATATTGGAAGTAATAATAGAAGAGGCAAAATGACCGGAACACTCATAAACACAGCAACAATAGTGGCAGGCAGTCTCATAGGCGCCCTACTGAAAAGAGGCATAAAAGAGGAGTACAGCGCAGCACTCTTCAATGCCCTCGGGCTTGCCTGTCTTGCCCTCGGCTTCAACGCCTGCATCAGCAGGATGAACGACAGCGAAGTGCCGGTGCTATTCATCATAAGCCTTGCCGTCGGGTCGCTTGCAGGAACAATGCTAAGGCTCGACGAGCGCCTGAAAAGACTGCTTGGCAAAAAAGGAGCATCGCGAACCGCTGAAGGAGTTACCACCGGTGCACTGCTCTACTGCATAGGCACACTATCCATCGTAGGGCCAATGATGAGCGCCCTCTACGGCGACGAGACATTCCTTATCACAAACGCCACGCTCGACTTTGTAACATCCATAGTCCTTTCGGCAACCTACGGCATAGGAGTAATCCTCGCAGCCCCGATACTCCTTGTATGGCAGGGCAGCATCTACCTGCTCACACTCAGTTTCGGCGAAGTGCTCTCGCAACCGCTCATACGCGAAATATCCATAGTCGGAGGAGTACTTATCGTCTGCACCGGACTGTCGATACTGAAAATAAAGGAGTGCAGCACCATAAATATGCTTCCCTCACTCGCCATACCTGCAATTTATTTCTTAGTACGTTCGATAATAGCATGAAATACATAGCACAAGCCACAATAATACTCGCATTTACCTTTGCGGGCGAAATTCTCAACAGAATAATCCCATTGCCTATACCTGCAAGCATATACGGCATGATGCTGCTGCTTGTTGCACTGCTCGCAGGATGGATAAAACTGTCGGCCATAAAGGAGACAGGAAAATTCTTTATAGAGATAATGCCGTTGCTCTTCATAGCCCCCGCTGTAGGGCTGCTGGAGTCGTGGCAGACTATGCAGGAATTCCTCGCAGCTTTCATTGCAATCACACTGATAAGCACAATAACTGTAACTGCTGCATCCGGACACGTAACACAATATATCATCAAACTGAAAAACCGAAAGAAAAAATGAGAGAATTCATTTCACAATCGGCATACTTCGGCATCGTACTCAGCATAAGCGCATACTTTGTGGGAGTAATCATCAAGCGCCGCATAAACATATTCATCTTCAACCCAATGCTGATTGCAATCACGCTGACAATAGCCGTGTTGTTGCTGTCGGGCATAGACTGCGCTGCATACAACAACAGCACAAAATATCTGAACTATCTGCTCACTCCGGCAACCGTCTGCCTTGCAATCCCCTTGTACGAACAGTTCAAACTGCTCAAGAGCAATGGCACAGCCATAATCATAGGAATAGCATCGGGAGTGCTCACCAGCCTCGCCACAATATTCATCATGGCACTGCTATTCGGGCTCAACCACTATGAATATGTAACCCTATTGCCCAAGTCTATCACCACTGCCATAGGCATAGGACTATCGAGCGAGCTGTCGGGCTACGTGTCGATAACAGTAGCCTCAATCATCCTCACCGGACTATTCGGTAACATTGCAGGAGAGATCATCTGCAAACTCACAGGAGTGAAACACCCCATAGCCAAAGGAGTGGCCATAGGCACCGCTTCGCACGTTATGGGCACTGCAAAGGCCATGGAAATCGGAGAGATAGAGGGTGCCATGAGCAGTCTCTCCGTAGCCGTTGCGGGCTGCATGACAGTGGCAGCCGCAATCGTTTTCGCCACATTTATATAAAATAATTTTACATATCGCTAACAGTCAACGATTTGTCCGCCTCAAAAGGGTAAAAAGACATTATAAATATTCTAAGAAGCTGTTTGAATTTTATCAACAGTTCGTTAAAAAATCAGCTAAGCCTACGCGGCTCTGGCAGTAAATAAAATGAGTTCTTTGAAAAGTTTGTCAATAATTTGTGGGTCTGGGTCAATCCCAAACACGCAAATAAATCGTTCAAG
>SUXT01000126.1 GCA_015060835.1 Bacteroidales bacterium | reverse complement strand
AAGAGCATCGAAAGTAAGGGCGACCAAAGGATTGCTTGTGCATATCTTTGGAAAGTTGGCTATTGCTCTACTTTCATTTGCAAATTTATAAAATTTTGAATCAGTTGCCAACTACTGATTCGTATTAGTTAAAGATATGTGCGCTGAGTGCTCTCAGAGCCCTCTCCTTGTCCTCCATGCGAACGAGGAACGAGATGTTGTAGTTGCTGCCGCCGTATGATACCATGCGTACGGGAATATCCTTCATTGCCTCCATTGCACGTGATTCGAATCCAATATTCTCCCATGTGAGGTCGCCCACCACGCAGATGATACACATATTCTTGTCTACGGTTACTGTGCCGTATTTCTGCAGTTCGTTGGTAATCTCTTCGAGACGGTTTGTATTGTCAATTGACATTGATACACCCACCTCCGATGTGCATATCATATCAATCGAAGTGCGGTAGCTCTCGAATATTTCGAATACCTTGCGCAAGAATCCGTAGGCAAGGAGCATACGGCCCGACTGTATCTTGATGGCTGTGATGTTGTCCTTTGCTGCGATGGCCTTGATTGTTCCCGGCTCGGTGAGGTTGTTGTCGATGAGTGTACCCTCGGCCTTGGGATCCATTGTGTTGAGCAGACGCACGGGCACTCCTGCAAGTTTTGCAGGAAGGATGCATGTAGGGTGAAGGATTTTAGCGCCGAAGTATGCAAGCTCGGCCGACTCGTCGAAGTGCAGGTGGCGTACGGGACGTGTGCCGTCAACGATGCGCGGGTCGTTGTTGTGCATTCCGTCGATATCTGTCCAAATCTGTATCTCTTCTGCCTGCAATGCGGCACCGATGAGAGTAGCAGTGTAGTCGCTACCGCCGCGTTGCAGATTGGAGATGCGGCCCTCGCTGTCCATGCAGATGAAGCCCTGAGCTATGTAGATTTTACCGTCTGTGCGGCTCTCGATCATGGGAGCAAGATTCTCTGCGAGGTATTCCATATCGGGTTCTTGGTTGGCCTTCAGGCGCATAAACTCCAATGAATTGAGCAACTTCACATTGATACCCTGCTCCTCCATGTAGAGGGCAACCATATTGGTTGACATCATTTCGCCCTGTGCCACTATCACATTCTCGTTGTCCGAAGTGAGGGGCTGCGAGGCGAGTGTGCGCAGGAGGTTGAATATCTCTGTTATTTTTTTGTTTGCCTTCTCTGCATAAACCTCGTTTGTGTAGAGATCCTTTATTGTCTGCTTATACTTGCTCTGCAGGTTGGTTATGTGCTCTATGGCGCCTGTGGGGTTGCCGTTGCGCAGGTAGTTGGTAAATTCTATGAGTGAGTTTGTTGTACCTGACATTGCCGAGAGGACTACCACTTTTGTCTCGCCGTCGGCTATGAGGTTTACTACGCCCTTCATGCGGGCTGCGGAACCTACTGAGGTTCCTCCGAATTTCATTACTTTCATCGTCTTATATTGTTTCGTTATTATCTGTGTTGTTTTCAGTGTTGTTGTCAGCAGTATTTTCCTCTGCTGATTCAGCTTTTAGAAGCTGTTTAAATTTTATTTTGGAATTATTTGAGAGTTATTTCGAGTAGATTTTCTTTCGCATTTTGCAGGGAATAGCGGGCTATTTCCAAAAAATAAGAAAGAAAAGATGCCGAAATAGACTCAAATAAGCCGAAATGAACATCGCAAATATAGAATTATTATTCAAGAAAATTTAAACTGCTTCTTATGTTTTCTGTTATTTTCTTGTTCTTGCAGTTGAATTCCCTGCCTGGGAACATTGTCAGCCACTGTTCGTTATGGGTTATCATCAGCACTGCCGTCTTCTCTTCCTGACAGATGCGGTGCAACAACTGCATGATATATTTTCCTGTCTCGTTGTCGAGGTTGCCTGTAGGCTCGTCGGCAAGCAACAGAGCCGGATGGTTGAGAATGGCACGGGCTATCACTATGCGTTGCTGTTCGCCGCCTGATAGTTCGTGAGGCATCTTGTAGCCTTTGTTGGGAAGATCCACAAGAGTGAGCACCTCCTTGATGCGCTTTTCCCTCTCGCTCTTGTTTTTCCATCCGGTACATTCGAGTACAAATTCGAGATTGTCGTTGACCGAACGGTCGGTGAGCAGTTGGAAATCCTGAAAGACAATGCCCATGCGTTTCCTGAGCGCCGACAATTTGCTTCGGCGCAGACCTTTCATCGAAAATTCTCCGAAGACGATTGCTTCGCCATCGAATATGTCAACTTCGCCGTAGATGGTCTTCAGAAGCGAAGATTTTCCCGAACCTACCGCGCCTGTGATATATGCAAAATCTCCTGCATTCAGCGAAAAAGTTACATCCTCAAGAATTATATGCGAGTCTATCTGTATGTTTACATTTTTGTAGTCGATTATGGGCATAGTTGCTTTCTTTGATAATACACTAAATTGTAAACGGCAAAGATACAAACAAACGAGCAAAAAACATGAAGTTTACTTCAATGTTTTTCACAGCGAGTAAAGTATTTCTTCGCCATTTATGGCAAAAACGCCCATTAAGAGTGGATTATGAATAAATTCGGTAGTTTTTTAGAGCAATCTTCGAATATGTAAATATTTTTGCTTACATTTGCTGTAATCAATAATCCATGAAACAATTTTTTTAATTCTACGCTTATGAAGAAAAATATACTCCTCCTGTTTGCAGCATTTATGGCAACATTCGCTGCGGGCGCCAACGACCAATGGCCTGTAACACTGACGACGGCCGACGGACTTCCCGGTGCGAAACCGAAATTCGACAGCACCATTGCAAAGAACATGTATCATTATCATTCTCCGCTTCTTACGTTCGACGAGGCAACCGACAAACTGCGTATCACCGTATGCGAGACAACGTCAAGCGCATCGGCAAAGACAAATTATTCGGGACGCGCCAACCGCGGCCCGGGATTCCCCTACTTTTCGATTGCCGAACTTCGCGTTTACAATGCCGATGGAGCATCAATCCCCTTTGAAATATCTTCGAACGCCGCCGCTTTAAACTCCTCTGTTGCGGCACTTTGCGACGGAGACAGCATGACATGTTTTCAAAGTACATCCAGTAAAGGCACATTCGACGGCAATTACCACTATCTTGAACTTGAATTCGATGAACCGATAAGCACATTTTCGGTATATTGGTCTTCACACCCGATGAGCAACTCCAATCTCCCCTTGTACGTAGGTCTCACTCCCGGAACAGATTATATGCCTTACCCCGAACAGAGACTCGCGCTTGAAAAGATAACAAGCGCGGACGAACTATCAGAGACCGATGCTCTTTTCGTACTCGAAGGCCACAGCCCCGAATGGCACTATTCGTTGTACAACCGTACTCACCCCGGCGGTGGCTTCTTCGAAGCGCCATGTTTGACAACATCCGCACCTTCGGCGCTGGGCATATTCTCGCTCATTCCCGTAGAAGGCAAGGAGAATACCTACAAAGCGAAATATCTCAACCGCGACTACTATATTGCTAATCCCACATCGCTAATCCCCGAAGAGATTAAGTGGACGACATCCGAGGAGGCTGCTGCCGACATTACTTTCAAACTGATGGACGACGGCAATTTCGAACTCGCGATGCCCGACAGAAACCTATTGATTGCGCAGAATGCATACATGCGTATGGCGACTGTAGAAATGAAGGACGACGGGACACTGACAGGTTCGGACGTCCCCGTAAGCCCGGTGTTTACACTCTACAAGGCCAAAGTAGACGGAGCAGCATTTGCATGGCGCTTGCAACAGAAGATTGACGATGCGCGTGCAAGATTGGCCAAATACTACTCTTCTTTGGATATTTACGACTGCAACGGCCCTAACCAAGCCCTTGCCGCAGCAATTGCTGCAGCTGAGAAGTGCGTCAACAACACTGCTGTTACTTATCCCGAACTATGTGAAAGAGAACGTCTTCTCAACAAGGATGTTATTGAATACACTGTGGAATATGCCATCCTTTATGTAGACTCCATCGACTGTATATGCGAATGTTTAGCAACCGGCGAGATAGCCGTTTCCAATGCATCTGATTGGCAAAAGGGCACTTACCCTGAAGATATGGAGGAGCGCCTGCAATATTTTATCACCAAGCAGTGCGATATACTGGACAACAGCTCAAATATATCGGAAATAGACGAAGCGGTTGCCTCTATTAAAGCTGCAATTGATGCCTTCTGGGCCTCACGTATAGAATATGTAGAGAAATTCCCGTTCATGGTCGGCGTCCCCGACAACAAACTACCCGGCGACCTTGCTTCGCATGGCGGTTATGTGTGGGAATCGCCCTTGTACTACTTGAGCGAGCCTGTATCTTCGCTCCGTTTCACAGTGGTACAGACCGACGGCCCAACAAAATACCTCGGCTACGATGTCCCCTCGATTGCCGAGTTCGAACTGTATGACAACCTTGGCAACAAGATTGAAATCACCGAGGAGATGATAACAATGAACTCTCTGACAACATTCGGAGGTTCATCCCTCAAAGCCCTTGTCGACGGCAAGGCTGCAACATTTGCACGCGGTGCATTCGACGCTTCCCGCGTAGATGTCTACAATTATGCCGACGACCCGCAGAACTTCTATCTCGATATTCAACTGAAAGAGCCTATCAACTGCTTCCGCTATGTGCAGACAGGCTACATTTTGGGCCAGGAGAATCCTGTGAAATTCATCTTCGGCGAGTATGGCGTAAAGGCTGCACCCGACTCAGTGGCATACGCCGAAAAGTATGGTGTTGCTGAGATTGAGAAGATAACCGACCTCTCGCAGATAACCGACGACGGCATCTACGCAATCTTCGGTCTCGACGATTGCGGCAAGGTAAACTGCCAGGCAGGCAAAGGCGGATTTTATGCCGACACAACCAAACTCTCTGCTACTTTCAACAGCCAGTGTGCCTATACGATAAAGTCGGCAGGCAACGGCAAATACTACATCCGCAGTCTCAGCACCGGCGCATATTGGGGCAGGGAACAATATGCAGTCAGAAGAAGCAATTTCCGCTCGCAAGCGTCTCCTGTTACAATTGCGCAGCGCAATGTAGGCAATTTCCCCGGCTCGTTCACCATCTACGAGACAATCAACTATGGCAATTACCCCTACCTTGTATTTGAAGACTGGAGCGGCGAACTTGGACTCAATCCTCTCACTTCGCTCGAAGAGTGTGAATTTGACGGACAGTGCGACTGGTACATCTACCGCGTGAATGTCGACAATCCCGAACTTCTTGCACTCGATGCTTCAATCTTCTGCGCCAATGAGCTTGGTGTAACCGTAAGCGACGACCCCGGATGCTACGCAGGGATGTCGGCATTTGCCAAGGCGCTTACCTATGCCGAGAGTGTGGCGGCAGCAGGCGACAGCAATGCAGCCCCTGCTGCGACAGAGAGTCTCGAAGCTGCAATAGATGCACTCTCAGCCACTGCTCCCAACCCTGTAGTCGAGGGTATTTATGTGATTGAAAATGCTATGGATCGCTTCGAAATTATCGGTGGCGCAAGAATGGCCATCAACTGCATAAAGGACGACAAGAACCCCGGCAGCTTCATTCATTGTTGGGAGAAGAGCCCCATGGGCGATGAAGCGATAGACTCCTCATTCTGCTTCGAACTTATTTCGGCCGCCGCATCGTACATTGTAGCCGACTGGTTGGTTGCCGGAAAAATTTCGGCAGAGGATGTCAATGACGCCTATTTTATAAGAAACGTAGGTACAGGCCTTTACATTGAAACAACCGAAACACTGAACACCCCTGTCGGTACTGTCGAGGGAGCCGAGCACCCTCTTATAGTAAAGCAGATGGGCGGTGCATCGTTCAAGATATTCTACCCCTCAGCATCAGACAGGACACTTTGCGCCTACAACCATCAGGAAGGTAAAGAGACTATAGGCTATGTAGCATACGAATTTATTCCTTCCAATGTCTCGGCTGCACGTTGGAACCTGCGTCTCCTGTCGAAGAACACTACAGCAATAGAGACACCTGTAGTAGATGGAGACGAACTTATTTCAGTGAAATACTACACCCCCGGCGGTGTTGCATCCGATGCACCGGTTAAGGGACTGAACATAGTGAAGTATCTCTATCGCAACGGAGCAGTGAAGAGCGAAAAGATTTTTGTGAAATAGCATAGACGGAAATATGACTTAAAAGGAGACAGTGTCAACATTTCGACACTGTCTCCTTTTAAGTTATATGATTATCAAATATATTACCTAAAATGCAACGTTGCATTGCAATGTCGGTGGAAATAAGTAACTTGAAAAGTTGTCCCACTTTAAGCTCCTGACTTCGTCAATGCGTCACCCAAAATTAGTATTAGATGGTGTTTTTTCAAAAAGTGAACTTATAGCCTGGTGTTTTTCTGTCAAAAAGAGTGTTTTAGTAAAGTATTTGCCGTTTTCCGGCAG
>SUXT01000125.1 GCA_015060835.1 Bacteroidales bacterium | reverse complement strand
GGGGTTTTCCTCGCGTAGTATGGTTTATTGTAGTACGATGGGTTAAGAACCCCCTCCGAACTTTTTTCTCGGAAAAAAGTTCTCGTCCCCCTTTAAGAGGGACAGCTTTTTTTTTAAGTTTCTTATTTAAAAGAGATTAGCAAAGATGTAAAAGCTAAAAGATGTGTCCAAAGATTAGCTCTTGAAGAGGAAGTGCCCCCTGTCCATCCGCATTTGCAATGCGGATGCTTTGAGTGTCAGCATTTACAATGCGCTTATAGAATACAATTGAACCTACATAAACGAAGACTATTAATAATAGGTTCTATTTTAACGCATCACAGATGCTTATACTCAATCCTTCGCGTTACAAACGCGAAGGGACGAGGGTTCAATTAGGTAATAAATTTGATAATCATTTTATTTTAAGCCCTTAGCGTGTAAATTCTCTTACTTCGCAGTTGTCGAGCTTGTGCAGGGTGGTGTGGTCTACATTCTCCAATACGGATTGCATTATGCGGGCAAAGTATCCGTGGCTTACAACGAGTACAGATTTTCCGTCGTAGTTCTCTGTGAGGAAGTCGAGGAATTTGTTTGCTCGCTCTATCATTGATTCGGTGCTCTCCACGCTGTCGTCGAGGATGGCACCCTTAATCTGCTTGCCTGAGAAATTTCCCATGTCGCGCTCGCGCAGCATTGTGGTGAACTGCATTTGGGATACTCTTTCGCCGAGTGCAATTTCTACTGTGTCCTTGCAACGCTGAAGGTCGCTGCAGAACATTGCGTCGAAGCTCATGTCGGCGAGTGTGCGTCCGAGCATTGCTGCCTGTTCTTTTCCTTTGTCGGAGAGGTGGCCGGGTGCATGGCCCTGAAAAAGGCCGAGGCTGTTTTCTATTGTCTCTCCGTGTCTTGTCAGATAGATTTTTACCATAATATAATATTGTATTATTGTATTATTGTTTTTGCGTGGCGTCCTTGCCATGTGTCAAGTTCTTTCATGCGGCATTTTATCTTGTCGGCAAGTTCGTGGTTCTTTATTCCCCAATCGGGAGCGAGGAGCAGTTCTTTGGGGGATTGCGACGAGAAGCGCTCGACGATTATGTCGGGGCGCAGGTTCTCAAGGTATCCGATAGCTGTTTCTATGTATTCGTCCAGTTCGAAGAGGTGGAACTCTTCGGGGTGGGCAAGGTACTCTTCGGCCATGCGTGTGCCGCGTATTATTTGCAGCTGGTGCAGTTTCAGGGTGGTTATGGGCAGACTCGACATCAGTCGGGCTTGTGCGGCGAGGGTGTCGCGTTTTTCGCCGGGGAGGCCTAATATTATGTGTGCTCCCACCGGCAGGCCTGCTGCGGCAGTGCGACGGATGGCATCGGCCGAGGTTGCAAAGTCGTGCCCTCTGTTTATGCGTTTGAGTGTGTCGTCATCGGTGCTTTCTACGCCGTATTCTACCATTATATAGGTCTGTTTCGACAGTTTTTGCAGATAGTGCAGAAGTTGGTCGGGCATACAGTCGGGGCGGGTACCGATGACTATTCCTATGCAGCCTTCGACGCTGAGTGCCTCTTCGTATTTTGCGCGTAGAGTTTCGAGCGAGGCGTATGTATTGGTGTAGGCCTGAAAGTAGGCAAGGTAGCGCATCGTGGGGTATTTGTGCGAAAAGAATGAGATTCCTTCGTGCATCTGTTCCTTTACACTACGGCTACGGTGGCAATAGGCGGGGTTGAAGGTGCGGTTGTTGCAGTAGGTGCATCCGCCGGTGCCTTTGCTTCCATCGCGATTGGGACAGGTGAAGCCTCCATCGATGGAGATTTTCTGCACCTTGCAGTTGAAAATGCTGCGGGTGTAGCTGCCGTAGTCGTTGTAGAAGAATCTCTCTCTTGTACTCATTTTTTATGCCGTTTGCCTCTGATTTTTGTGCCTTTGTTGGATTTTTTTTAATTTTTGGCGTAATATTTGTAAAAAAAGTTTGTAATAACAAATCTATTTTATACATTTGCACTGTACGTGAATTGTATGAATGGTTCGCGTATGTATATAATCAGTTATGATAGTATAGTTTTTTCTTAGTTGTTTAGTGAAGGTGTTGCGTTGTGAAACGCGGCACCTTTGTTTTTGTTGGGATTATTTATTGAGGGAGGTTCTATGAATTAGTTAACGCTATTGAAGTTGCTTTCACTCGCTATGCAATTTGTGAACAAGTTCACATTGCGCTCGTTTAACCGCAACTTTCGCGACGATTTTGAGTTTTATTTTTAGTAGATTTTTGATGTTTGTAAGGGCGCGATGCGGGCATCGCAACCGAGGAAATATCAAAAAGATGCAAAAATAAAGCCAATGTTCGTATAAGCGAGTGAATAAAAGTTTTCTTTTATTTCCAACGAGCGCAAAAGAATTTCGGAGAAATCCAAAAGCGGCCGAAACTGAACCCACCCTACTAAGAATATTAAATTACTAATTTATAGAACCTCCCTTGAATATATGCTTGCCGTAGTTGGCACCTTTGAGACGGTAGTACAGGGTGTCGCACTGTATGCGTTCCACGAAATTGTTGTAGTCGCGCTTTTCGGCGGGTGTCCATCCTGCTTCGGCTACGGCTGCCAGTCGGGGGAACATCAGGTATTCCACTGTGGAGGCATCTTCAACCCATTCTGTCCAGAAGTTGGCCTGCACACCGAGATATTGCTTTTGCAGCTCTTTATCCACCTTGTTCATGGGGATGTATTTATATACGGCTTCCACTGTTTCGGTGCCGTGGCCCTGTGAGCGTGGTTCGGTGGGCAGGGGAGACTGACGTCTGTTTATATAATAAGGAATCTGCGGGGTGAGGATTGTTGTCATACCTCGTTTGGCAGCATCGACCGCAGCGCGGTCGGCACCTATCCATGCCATGATGGTTATGTCTGTGCCTAAGGGGGCTGTGTTGCCGTGGAGCACTTCGTTCCAGAAGATGAGCTTGCGTTGTTTTCCGGCGGGCTTCGCTGCAATGTGCTCCTTCAACTGTCTGTAGAAGTCAATTTGCAGGTCGCGGTAGTTCTTTGAGCCTATTTCGGCGAGCAGTTCGCGGCAGTCGGCGTTACGCTCCCATTTTGCAGTGGGACATTCGTCGCCGCCAAGATGTATGTAGCCGAAGGGGAATAGTTCCGTAAGCTCGTCTATTACATCCTTTGCGAAACGTACGGCATTGGGGTCGGCTACGTTGATTACATCTGCCGACACTCCTTGCCACAGCCACACTTCGTGCCAGTTGTTTATGTCGCAGGCGAGTATGCCGGGGTAGGATGCTACGGCTGCCTGTGAGTGGCCGGGAATGTCTACTTCGGGGACAATCTCTATGAAGCGGCTGCGGGCATATTCAACAACCTCCTTGATCTCTTCCTGTGTGTAGTATCCGCCGTAACGGATGCCGTCGGGCTTTGTGTCGCCCCATCCGAGTACCTTGCTGTTGCGCCATGCGCCCACTTCGGTCAGTCGGGGGTATTTCTTTATCTCTATGCGCCAACCCTGATCTTCGGTGAGGTGCCAATGGAAGCGGTTCATCTTGTAGGCGGCCATAATGTCGATAATCTTCTTTACAGCCTCCTTGCCGTAGAAGTGTCTGCCTTCGTCGAGCATGAATCCTCTCCAACTGAAGCGGGGCGCATCTTTTATGGTCATTGCGGGCAGCGACCACTCTCCTATGCTTTTGTCGGGGACTCCGGCAAGCACGTTGCGGGGCATCAGCTGTTTTATGGTCTGTAGGGCATAAAAGAGTCCTGCGGGTGAGGATACCTCTACCGCTATTTTTTTGGGTGAGATGTTCAGGGAGTATCCCTCTGCCGGTAACTCTTTGTCGAGTGAAACGACCATTTGTGCCGATGCGCTCTTTGTGGCCTTTACTTTTACTCCGGTTGCCTTTTCGAATGTTTCGGCAAAGTCGTTTACTACTGTTTGCAGGCTGTCAGCTGCATAGTCGGCTGTCTTTATGGTAAGTTTTTTGCCGAAGATGAAGTTGCCCTCTGCTGTCTCTATGCTTGCGGGGAGAGGTACCAACGATACCTCCTGTGCCGAAACTGATACCGAGCATAAAAGCAGAAGTGATAATAGAAAATGATTTGTTTTCATGCTGTTATTCCAATCCTGTTAAATTCTTTTCGATGTCCTCGTCCGAGATTGTGAAGTTGTTGAGGTCGCCGGCAAGGTATTTGTCGTATGCAGCCATGTCCATAAGACCGTGGCCTGTGAGGTTGAAGAGGATTACCTTCTCTTCGCCTGTCTCCTTGCAGCGCTCTGCCTCGGCAATGGCTACTGCTATTGCGTGGCACGATTCGGGCGCGGGGACGATGCCTTCTGCTTTTGCAAATTCTATTCCGGCCTTGAATGTGTCAATCTGTGCGACATCGGCTGCCTCCATGAGACCGTCCTTCAACAACTGCGACACGATTACGCCTGCACCATGATAGCGCAGACCTCCTGCGTGGATGTTGGCGGGCTTGAAGTTGTGTCCCAACGAGAACATGGGCATCAGAGGGGTGTAGCCTGTCTCGTCGCCGAAGTCGTAGCAGAATTTTCCGCGTGTGAGCTTGGGACATGACTGTGGCTCGGCTGCAATGAAGCGTGTCTTTTTGCCGTCGAAAAAATTGTGGCGCATGAAGGGGAATGAGATTCCTGAGAAATTGGAACCGCCACCGAAGCAACCGATTACTATGTCGGGATATTCGCCTGCCATCTCCATCTGTTTCTCTGCTTCAAGACCGATGATTGTCTGATGCAGACTCACGTGGCTCATTACCGAACCGAGGGTGTATTTGCAGTTGGGGGTAGTGAGGGCAAGTTCCACTGCTTCGGAAATGGCTGTTCCCAATGAACCCTGATGGTTGGGGAACTGTGTGAGAATGTCTTTTCCGGCGCGGGTGGACATTGAGGGCGAGGGGGTAACCTGCGAACCGAATACCTGCATCACACTGCGGCGGTAGGGCTTCTGCTCGTAGCTGACTTTAACCTGATAGACTGCACTTTCGAGTCCGAATACCTTTGATGCGTATGCAAGGGCTGTTCCCCACTGGCCGGCGCCGGTCTCTGTAGTAACATTGGTAACGCCCTCCATTTTGCAATAGTATGCTTGAGGAATTGCCGAATTGAGTTTGTGTGAACCTACGGGGCTTACACTCTCGTTCTTGAAGTATATGTGTGCGGGAGTGCCGATAGCCTTTTCGAGTCCGTATGCACGCACAAGGGGAGTGGAGCGGTAGTATTTGTACATTTCCAATACAGGTTCGGGGATGTCAATCCAGCTATCTGTCATGTTCAGTTCCTGACGGCTTGCCTCCACTGAGAGGAGACGCGAAAGGGATTCTACTGTAACAGGCTCGCGTGTAACGGGGTCGAGCATGGTACCGGGTTTTGTAGGCATATCTGCCTGAATATTGTACCACTGCGTGGGCAGTTCATTTTCTTGTAAAAAATATCGTTTCTGTTTCAAAGACATTGTATATGATTTTTATGTGATTTCTAATAATGATTGCGCCATTTGCCACAACTTTGCAAAGTTACATAAAATATATCAAGAAGATAACTCTTAATAGTATAAATTTCTGTGGAATGACTTATTTAGATGGTTTATGTAGCCAAAGAGTGAATGAATATTTGCTAATCTCTGTTAAAATAGGTATGTCGTGTTCTATTTTTTCTTACCTTTGTCTCATCTTAACAGAAAAATAAACCTACCTATTTATTTTGTATATGAAAAAGTATTTGATGTTTATCATTGCACTCTTTGCAATGACAACCCTTTCGATAGAAACCGCAAGCGCTCAGAAAAAGAAGAAGCAGGAAGATGTTATTGTTATGGCCCAGTTCAAGGGCGGACAGGAAGCGCTCATTGACTACCTTTTGCAGAATACCCGTTATCCCCGTGAGGCTATGGAACTTGAGCAGACAGGTGAGGTTATAGTTGAATTTATGGTTGAGCGTAACGGCATGATAACAAATGCACGTGTAATCAAGTCTGTTGCTCCATCATTGGATGTTGAGGCTTTGCGCGTGGTTACCAATATGCCAAAATGGGAGCCCGGAACAAAGAATGGCTTGAAGATGAGGTCGCAGTTGACAATTCCCATCAACTTCAAGATGATACGCGAACATGGAAAGTATGTCGATCCCGAGAATATGGATGACGGTATACAGAAAAAGTCGAAGCGTAAAAGAAAACTGAAACGCAAGGGTATGCTCTAACATATCATACAATATACAGATAAAGGATGGCACAATCGCCATCCTTTAACTGTATAAATGGGTTAGAAGCTGTTTGAATTTTATTTTCATAAGATAGGCTGCACCTCGGAATAATATTCAAGTAAACTTGATATTCTTCTCTCGGCTTGCACTATCTTTCGGAATTATTTGAGAGCTGTTTTTGAGTAGATTTTCTTTGTTGTTTTGCAGGGAATAGCGGGCT
>SUXT01000124.1 GCA_015060835.1 Bacteroidales bacterium | reverse complement strand
ATTTGCACGAATTTTCGTCGTCGCAAAGCTCGTGCCAGCGAGTACAATGCGAGCTTGCTTGCAATTGTAAACGAGCGCAGCCGAGCTTCGCATAAAGCAAACATTGCTTATTACGCAATGTCCCCTTTAAGGGCAGGAGCTTTTTTAATAAGCTTTTTTGTTGATATTTAAAAGCATAGCATATATTGATTTAATATAAATGTGTCCAAAGATTAGCTTAAAGGGCAGGAACTTTTTAGAATAGTTTTTTATCCATTGAAGGATGGGGGTGTACTTTTTAGGTATAATATAGCATAATCATTAAAAAAAATAACTAACTTTATCGTCGAAGAAATATATTCTATTTTCCATACTGATAGTGAAAAAAGAAATTTAACAGATTTATACTATGAAAAAGAAAATCAAGATGGGTATGCTGGGCGGAGGTCCCGGCTCTTTTATAGGCCCCGTACATCGCATTGCTGCCAATTTGGACGGCCTTATTGAACTTGTGTGTGGCTGCTTCAGCTCAAACCCCGAAAAATCGGCGCAGACAGGCGACGAACTGTTTCTGCCCAAAGAGCGCGTATATACTTCTTATCAGGAAATGATAGAAAAGGAGGCGGCGCTCCCCGAAGGCGAACGCATGGATTTCCTCTGCATCGTTACCCCTAATCATCTGCACTATGCACCCGCTGCAATGGCAATGGAGGCAGGCTTCCATGTGGCACTCGACAAACCTGTAACATACTCGCTGGACGAGGCGAAAAGCCTTGCCGAAATTGCGGCACGCACAGGCCGTCGCATACTGCTTACCCACACATACAGTGGCTATCCGCTGGTGAAGGAGGCACGTTACCGCGTGAAGCGCGGAGATTTGGGAAAGATTCGTCGTGTCTTTGTGGAGTATCCGCAGGGGTGGCTCTCTACAGACTGCGCCGCCGTAAACAAACAGGCTGCATGGCGCGTAGACCCTGCACGTTCGGGAAAAGCCGGCTGCATGGGCGACATAGGCACACACGCCTTCCATTTGGCAAATTACATTACCGGACTTAAGGTTAAGGAACTTTGTGCCGAACTCAATTCCTTTGTCCCCGGCCGTCTTTTGGATGACGATGGAACGGTGATGATACGTTACGAGGATGGTGCCCGCTGTCTGCTCAGCGCTTCGCAGGTGTGTGCGGGTGTAGAAAATGGCCTTAACATTAGAATATATGGCGAAAAGGGAGGTCTCGAATGGCGTCAGGATACCCCCAATACAATGATATTCCGCCCTGTAGATGGGGTGGCCGAGGTTATCCGTACTGCTACTGCAAGCATCGTATCTCCCGCAGCTCAACACAATTCGCGTGTGCCCGGCGGGCACCCCGAAGGATTTATTGAAGCCTTTGCCAATCTGTATAGAAATTTCGCACTCACCCTGATGGCCGATGCCGAGCAACGCGAACCATCGGAGTGCTGCCTCGACTACCCCTCGATAGAGGATGGAATAGAGGGCATGCAGTTTGTTGATGCAGTGGTAGGTTCGTCGGAGCAGAATGCTGCATGGGTGAAATGGGAGAGGTAATTTTTATGTATATTATAGATAAATTATATATGCCGACTGCGTAAAAATTCGTACCTTTGCACAGGTTTTTTAAAATACTATGGAAATGAACAACATGTTTAAAGAGGGACTCTGGACTAAAGAGATCAATGTGTCGGATTTTGTACAGACAAACCTTACTCCCTATGAGGGCGATGCATCATTCCTTGCAGGCCCCACAGAAAGAACAAAAAAAGTATGGAACGAATGCCTGAAAGCGCTCGAAGAGGAGCGTGCCAACAATGGCGTCCGTTCACTCGATAATGTAACGGTTTCCACAATAACCTCGCACAAGGCAGGATACATCGACCGCGAGAATGAACTTATCGTAGGTCTTCAGACAGACGAACTGCTGAAACGTGCCATCAAACCCTACGGAGGCATCAAGGTTGTAGAAAAGGCATGTCTCGAAAACGGTGTAGAGGTGGATGCAAAGGTGAAGGACATCTTCTATCACTACCGCAAGACACACAACGATGGTGTATTCGACGCATATACCGAAGAGATCCGTAAGTTCCGTTCACTCGGCTTCCTCACCGGTCTTCCCGATAACTATGCCCGTGGCCGTATCATCGGCGACTACCGTCGTCTGGCTCTTTACGGTACCGACCGTCTGATAGAGGCAAAGAAAGAGGACTTGAAGAAACTTACAAGCCCCATGAGCGACGCGACCATCCGTCTGCGCGAAGAGGTTGCCGAACAGATAAAGGCTCTTAACGAAATGAAGATAATGGGCGAGTACTACGGACTCGACCTCAGCCGCCCCGCCACAAGCGCACAGGAGGCAGTACAGTGGGTATATATGGCCTACCTCGCAGCCGTAAAGGAGCAGGACGGAGCTGCAATGTCGCTTGGAAACGTGTCGTCGTTCCTCGATATATACATTCAGTACGACCTCGATAAGGGAAACATCGACGAGACATTCGCACAGGAACTTATCGACCAGTTTGTAATCAAACTGCGTATGGTTCGCCACCTGCGTATGCAGTCTTACAACGACATCTTCGCAGGCGACCCCACATGGGTAACAGAGGCCATCGGCGGCCGCTTCAACGACGGACGCACAAAGGTTACAAAGACCTCGTTCCGCTTCTTGCAGACACTTTACAACCTCGGCCCCTCGCCCGAACCCAATATGACAGTGCTGTGGAGTCCCGAACTCCCCGACGGTTTCAAGGAGTTCTGTGCAAAGGTGTCAATCGATACATCATCAATCCAGTACGAGAACGACACTCTCATGCGCGAGGTGCGCAACTGCGACGACTACGGTATTGCCTGCTGTGTATCTTACCAGGCTATCGGAAAGCAGATACAGTTCTTCGGTGCGCGCTGCAACTTTGCAAAGGCGCTGCTGCTTGCAATCAACGGCGGACGCTGCGAGAATACAGGTACAGTGATGGTAGAGAATATCCCTGTCCTCACAGGCGAACTCCTCAACTACGAAGAGGTGCTCAGCAACTACAAGAAGGTGCTTATGCAGGTGGCACGCGTATATAGCGATGCGATGAACATCATCCACTACATGCACGACAAATACTACTACGAGAAGGCACAGATGGCGCTCATTGACACCAATCCTCAGATTAACCTCGCATACGGTGTCGCAGGACTCTCTATCGTGCTCGACTCTCTCTCGGCAATCAAATACGGCAAGGTAACAGCTAAACGTAACGAGATTGGTCTCACCGAGGGCTTCGAGATTGAGAATGATTTCCCCTGCTTCGGTAACGACGACGACCGTGTTGACCATCTGGGTGTAGACCTTATATACTTCTTCAACGAAGAGCTCAAGAAGCACCCTGTATACAAAGGTGCGTGCCCCACGCTCTCTCTGCTCACCATTACCTCAAACGTAATGTACGGTAAGAAGACAGGTGCTACTCCCGACGGACGCGAGAAAGGTGTTGCCTTCGCTCCCGGTGCCAACCCCATGCACGGCCGCGACAAGAACGGAGCAATAGCATCGCTCAGTTCGGTGGCAAAATTGCGCTACCGCGACTCACAGGATGGTATCAGCAACACATTCTCCATTATTCCCAAGTCGCTCGGCGTAGATGAAGAGACACGTATCGAGAACCTTGTAACAATGATGGACGGTTACTTCACAAAGGGTGCACACCACCTGAATGTGAATGTGCTCAACCGCGAAATGCTGCTCGACGCAATGGAGCATCCCGAAAAATATCCCCAGCTCACAATCCGAGTATCGGGATATGCAGTGAACTTCATTAAGCTGAGCCGCGAGCACCAGTTAGAAGTAATCTCGCGCAGCTTCCACGAGAAGATGTAAAAGATAAATTGTTAATAATAATGTAGGGGGTACGCGGAACACATTGTTTTGTGTACCCCTGTTTTTAGAAAGATAAGAAGCTTTTTAAATATGATACGCGTACACTCATACGAATCAATGGGCACATTCGACGGCCCAGGCCTGCGCCTTGTAGTCTTTCTGCAAGGTTGCAATTTCCGTTGCCTCTACTGTGCCAACCCCGATACGATAGATCTTAAAGGAGAGAGCAAGGAGACTGCTCCCGAAGAGATACTCAAGATGGCTCTGAACCAAAAGCCGTTCTTCGGTAAAAAGGGCGGTGTAACATTCAGCGGCGGCGAACCTACGGTGCAGGCAAAGGAACTTATTCCTCTCTTTCGCCGACTCAAGGAGTGTGGCATACACATCTGTGTGGACACCAACGGCAGTATATTCAACGACGATGTAAAAGAGCTATTCACCATTGCCGATCTTATACTGCTCGATGTCAAACAGTTCAATCCCGAGCGCCACAAAATGCTCACCGAACGCAGCAATGAACAGACATTGCGCACTGCCGAATGGCTCGAAAGTGTAGGAAAGCCCTTCTGGTTGCGCTATGTACTTGTGCCCGGTTACAGTGCCATAGAGGAGGATATACGTTCGCTGGGCAACCATTTTGGCGGTTATAAGATGTTGCAACGTGTGGAGATACTTCCTTACCACACATTGGGTGTACACAAGTATGCAGCAATGGGCAAAGAGTATAAACTTGCAGGTGTAAAAGAGAATACCCCCGAACAATTGGATGCGGCAAAGGCTCTCTTCGATGAATATTTCCCGACAGTGTATGTGAATTGATGTTCGACACACACAGAATTGCATGAGGGTGGATGTTGTTTTTTGATTTGAATACTTCTTTGTTCTATAGTTCCCTTAATCGTAGTGCGTGTGAAAAAATATGACAATATTGATATTAAATTATTAGTGTCCGGTAAACGTATTTAATTCGTTTAAAATTCAATATTTAAGTAACTACAAGCCCCAATTCGTTATTAAGAAATTTAAGTCAATGATTGGAACTCCCTCGCCCTGCGGGCACTCCCTCTTCAACCTTAGATTTGCACAATGAAAAATTATACAATATATAATTACTACATTTGCAAAGTGAAGAAGGAAAAAGATGTTTAACCGAAGTAAAGGAAGGCGGAGGTTAACCAACCTCTTCTATGGAATATTTATTTCCATCCCTCTATTTGGACTCTCCGCCTTGCTTGAACCTAGACCTGTATAATAATTTAAATTGAAAATCTGTTAAGGTTTTTAGGTTAAGTTCGAGTTCCTTTACCATATAAACAGTACAAAAGTATGAATAATTTTTATTTTATCGGTGTAGATGTATCAAAAAAGAAACTTGACTTCTGTGTAATGTTTGAAGACAAGGTAATACATGAAGAGGTTGTAGCCAATCAACAAGACTCTGTACAAGCCTTGATAACTCAATTGAAGAAGGATTACGGCATTGATAATACACAGATGCTGATTTGCGCAGAGCGCACTGGGCAATACACCTATCCTCTCATGTGCGCATGCGAAATTGACAATTGCAATCTGTGGCTCGAAGATCCGGCAAACATCAAATATTCATCAGGCGTACAACGCGGGAAGAATGACAAGGTAGATGCCAAGCGTATAGCAATATATGCAGCCAGGTTCAAGGATAAAGTACAATATTACAAGCGCCCTGACAAAGAGATTGAGCAACTGAAACAACTTGAAGCAGAACGCAGTCTCTATGTCGTCGATCTTGCAAAATACAAAGCCCAACTGGAAGATCAGAAAGAGTACATGCCAGAGAAACTTTACAATGATAAGGCTGTCAGATTGAAAAAATTGATAGAAGGCTTAGAAGAAGTTATTGGCTCCATAAAAAACGAAATGAGAAAGATAATAGAGAGCAACAATCTACTTTCGACACAGTACGAACTGTTACAATCGGTAGATGGTGTAGGACCCGTTGTTGCGTTAAACATGATTGTTATAACAGAAGCTTTTACTCGTTTTGATAATGCAAGGCAATTTAATTGCTTCGCCGGGTTGGCGCCGTTTCAATATATGTCAGGAAGCAGCCAGCGTTCAAAAGCGAGAGTTTCCCACAGAGCAGACAAATCAATTAAAAGCCTGCTACATCTCGCGGCTGTATCCGTCATCGGCAAAAAAACAGGAGAGATGAGGCAGTATTATTTAAGGAAAGTGGAGCAAGGAAAAAACAAAATGTCGGTCATTAATGCAGTGAGAGCTAAAATTGTGGCAAGAATGTTTGCTGTTATAAATAAAAATGAAAAATATACACCTTTTTTTGCATAATTTACTTGCAAAAACCATAATAATAGAGGGAGGATGTCATACATTAGTAATTTTCAAGAATTTACATTCCTCCTCTTGAAGAGGAGGTGGATTCAAAAACACAGTTTTTGAAGACGGAGGAGTTCAAAACATAAGCAGGATAAAAATTTACCGGACAACAATAATATTAAATAAAATGTTTATCAAATATATTACCTAAAATGCAAAGTTGCATTGCAATGTCGGTGGAAATAAGTAACTTGAAAAGTTGTCCCACTTTAAGCTAATCTTTGGACACATCTTTCAGTTTTTATATTTTTCTAATCTCTT
>SUXT01000123.1 GCA_015060835.1 Bacteroidales bacterium | reverse complement strand
AGGTGTCGGGCAATGCATTCTATCATCTGCCCGGACGAAGCATTGTGCACGGTACCATGCTATACGATACCGACATTGAGAAGATGTTGCGCTCTACAACGCCGTCGCAGACAAAACTCAAGAGCAAAGGAGTTGAGTCTGTGAGACAGCATATTACCACACTCGGGAAATATATTTCTCTCTCCATTGAGGAGTTCAAGGATTTTGCAAGGAAGAATCTTTGCGACGGGGAGATTGTGCTCGATGGCGATGCCATTGCCGAGATAAAAGAGATAGAGAAGAGCTATCTGACCGATGAATTCATATATGGCAGCAATCCTGCATATACAACCACTGTCAAGGGACGCATAGAGGATGTGGGTGAATTTGAGGCGCAGATGGAGTTGCGCGGCGGTGTGCTCCGTCGCATGAACCTTGCAGGAGATTTCTTTCTTGTGGGCGACATGGACGGCGCTCTGCTTGCGCCACTTGCCGGAGTGCGCTTCACACCCGAAGCGGTGGAGGAGAGACTTGCCGATGTAAACTTCGGCGACATAATAATGAATCTAACCAAACAACAATTTATAAACTTCTTATTCGAAAAATAATGGAAAACAAGAGAACCTGTCTTTATGACAAACATGTAGCGTTGGGTGCACTCATCAGTCCGTTTGGCGGCTTTGATATGCCCATACAGTACACAAACATAGTAGAAGAGCACAATGCTGTCCGTAAGGCTTGCGGTATCTTCGACGTATCGCACATGGGCGAGGTGCTTGTTACCGGTCCCGACAGCGAGAAGTTTGTGAACTATATTTTCACCAATGATATTACCGATGCCCCCGACGGCAAAATCTATTATGGAATGATGCTTCACCCCACCGGCGGAGTTGTTGACGACCTGCTTGTTTACAAGATGGGCGACAAACGATTCTTCCTTGTGATAAACGCAGCCAACATCGACAAGGATGTCGATTGGATAATGAGTCACGCCGACAATTTCGATGTTGTGATAGAGCACCAGAGCGCCAAGTATGGCGAGGTTGCCGTTCAGGGCCCCAAGACCGAAGAGATTGTAGAGAGAATCCTCGGCATACCATGCAGCGAAATGGCTTTCTACACTTGCAAGGAGATAGAGTACAACGGCGAGACTGTCATCATCAGCCGCACAGGTTACACCGGTGAGGATGGATTCGAACTCTACGGCTCACACGAATTTACCAACTATGTGTGGGACAAATTGGTAGGCAGCGGTGAGGTGCTTCCCTGCGGACTTGGATGTCGCGACACATTGCGCTTCGAGGTTGGTCTGCCTCTGTATGGCGACGAACTTACCGACGAGATTACTCCGCTGGAGGCTGGTCTCGGAATCTTTGTGAAATTAGATAAGGAATATTTCATAGGAAAAGAGGCTCTTGCACAGCAGAAAGCAGAGGGATTGAAACGTAAGATTGTGGGCATAGAGCTTGCCGACAAGGCTATCCCCCGCCATGGATACGATGTGGAGGCAGATGGAAAGGTCATTGGTACTGTTACAACAGGATACAACTCAATATCCACAGGCAAGAGTGTCTGCATGGCGCTCATCGATGCCGAATATTCAAAGTTGGGTACCGAGGTTGCCATCCGCATACGCAAGAAGGTGTTCCCCGGCACTGTTACCAAAAAACGTTTTTACGATAAGAATTATAAAAAATAAAATGGTCATCAAATATATTATCTGAGAGCTAAGCATATAAAAGAAGTAACTTGAAAAGCTGTCCCTCTTAAAGGGGGACGAGAGATTTTTTCTTAGAAAAAATCTCGGAGGGGGTTCTCTTCATCGTATGGCAATAATACCGGTTACGCGAATAAAACCCCTCCGTCTTCAACCGCTATCGCAGTTGAATCCACCTCCCCTTAAAGGGCAGGAGCTATATTTAAGGAATAACACTTATAAAAATTAATACAATTTACTAACACTTAATATTTTATACTATGAGCAAGATTATAGACGGACTCTTCTACGCTGAGTCACACGAGTATGTAAAGATTGAAGGCGAATTCGGTTATGTAGGTATCACAGACTATGCACAGCACGAGCTGGGCAACGTTGTTTACGTGGATATGCCCGATGTAGACGACGAAGTTGAGGCAGGTGAGGATTTTGGTGCCGTTGAGAGCGTAAAGGCTGCCAGCGACCTTATCTCACCCGTAAGCGGTACAGTTGTTGAGATTAACGAGGCTCTCAACGACAGCCCCGAACTCATCAACGAGGATCCTTATGCAAACTGGATTATCAAGGTACAGCTGAGCGACGCTTCTGAGACAGAGAAGTTGATGGATGCTGCCGCATACAAGGCTTTTATAAACGAATAATCGGAAATTGTAAATTAAAGTGAATTCGGCACAAGGGAAATTGAGTATCCGGCAGGTATTTTGAACTCCTCCGTCTTCAAAAAACAAGTTTTTTGAATCCACCTCCTCTTCAAGAGGAGGAATTTCTTAAGAATGTTTGTTTTGAAAAATATTTATTTCGCAGATTCTCCCTCTTCAAGAGGGAGTACCCGAAGGGGGAGGGCGTTCCAATCATTGCATAGCTATACTTATTTTGAATTCACATTAAATTACTGATTTATAGAACATTTCTAAAATTTGAATAACTTTAAATCTTTTCAGATGAAATATTTCCCGCATACACAACAGGATATTGAGCAGATGTTGCAGGTGGCAGGCTTGAAGTCGCTCGACGACCTCTTTGCCGAGATTCCCGAACAGCTGCATTTCAACAGAGAGTTTGCGCTCCCTGAGGCAATGTCCGAGGCTGAGATACGCAAATTCTTCGACGCGCTTGGCAAGAAGAACAGCAATCTTGTTTGTTTTGCCGGTGCAGGTGTCGAGGATCATTATGCTCCCTCGATTATCAATCCTATCATTTCGCGTGGCGAGTTTCTCACTGCATATACTCCCTATCAGCCCGAAATTTCGCAGGGTACACTGCAGTATATCTTCGAGTACCAGTCGATGATTACCGAACTCACCGGTATGGATGTTACAAATGCCTCCATGTACGACGGTTGCACAGCCACGGCAGAGGCTATGATGATGTGCGTGGCTGCCGCCAAGAAACGCAACAAGGTGCTTGTTTCTGCCACAGTAAACCCCAAAGTGAAAAGGGTGGTTGAGACTTATGCCAAGTTCAACGGCATCGTCGTTGAGACTGTCCCCGAAAAGGATGGCGTTACCGACATTCAGATACTTGAGACAAAAATTGCCGGTGGCGATGTTGCAGGTGTAATCCTTGCTCAGCCCAACTTCTATGGCATCATAGAGGACTATTCGGGTGTAGCCGATGCCTGCCATGCACAGAAGGCTCTGATGGTGATGAACGCCAACCCCTCTACACTTGCCGTGTTGAAGACTCCGGCAGAGTGGGGCGCTGACATTGCTTGCGGCGACGGACAGTCGTTGGGCATCCCCATGTCCTACGGTGGCCCTTATGTGGGCTATCTTGCATGCAGCAACGCCCTTGTGCGCAAGCTGCCCGGACGCATTGTAGGTTACACCAACGATGTCGACGGCAAACGTGCCTTCGTGCTCACATTGCAGGCACGCGAGCAGCACATCCGCCGCGAAAAGGCAAATAGCAACATCTGTTCAAACCAATCGTTGATGGCGCTCTATGTAACCATTTACATGTCGCTCATGGGCAACAAGGGATTGAAAGAGGTTAACGAACTCTCATACAGCGGCGCCCACTATCTTGCCGAGCAGCTTGTTGCCACAGGCAAATGCACAATGGCATTCGACAAGCCCTTCCTCAACGAGTTTGCAGTGAAGACAAATGTCTGCGCCAAGAAGATTCAGGCAGCTCTGCTCGAAAAGGGCATACTCGGTGGTGTTAGCATTGCCGATGATATGTTGCTCTTCTGTGTTACAGAGCAGCGCACAAAGGCCGAGATAGATACATTGGTAGAGGTTATTAAGAACATTTAAAAGAGGAGGATTGACATATGATTAGAAATTATGACAAACTGATTTTTGAACTCTCAAAAGAGGGTCGCGTAGGATATTCTCTTCCTAAGAACGAACTTTCCGAGTACAACCTCTCTGCTCTGCCTGCGACATTGCAGCGTACATCGGTTCCCGAACTCCCCGAAGTTACCGAGTTCGATGTTGTGCGTCACTATACCAACTTGTCGAACAAGAATTTCGGCGTCGACACCGGTTTCTACCCCTTGGGCAGTTGCACTATGAAGTACAATCCCCGCATCAACGAGGAGATGTCTGTTTTGCCTGCTTTCACAGGACTCCACCCCGAACAGCCTGCCGAATCGGCACAAGGTGCCCTGGAGGTTTACTACAATCTGGCAGCATCGCTCTCGGAAATCAGCGGTCTTTCGGCATTTACATTGAACCCTTATGCAGGCGCACACGGCGAACTTACAGGCCTTATGATTATGCGTTCGTACCACATACAGCGTGGCGACCTGAAGCGTACAAAGGTCATTGTCCCCGACAGTGCACATGGTACCAACCCTGCGAGTGCGGCAGTCTGTGGATTGCAGATTGTGGAGGTGAAATCTACCCCCGACGGCACTGTAGACGTTGAGGATTTGAAGCCTCTGCTCGACGATACTATTGCCGGCATTATGATGACCAACCCCAATACCCTCGGTATTTTCGAGACAAAGATTCCCGAAATTTCACGTCTGGTGCACGAGTGCGGCGGTCTTCTCTACTACGATGGTGCCAACCTCAACGCGCTGCTCGGAAAATGCCGTCCCGGCGACATGGGATTCGACATCATGCACATCAACCTGCACAAGACATTCTCTACGCCTCACGGCGGCGGAGGTCCCGGCGACGGTCCCGTTGGCGTGCGTGCCGGTCTTGAGAACCTGCTGCCCAATCCTCAGGTGAAGAAGGATGCCGACGGCAAGTTCTACATCGACACCGACGAGGCTTCTCTCGGCTACGTTTCGAACTATCTTGGCAATTTTGGAGTTATTATGCGTGCATACACATATATCCTCACTCTCGGCAAGGAGAATGTGAAGATGGTGGGCCCGCTTGCTGTGCTCAACGCCAACTATGTAAAGGAGTCGCTGAAGAACGAGTATTATCTGCCCATCGAGGGCGTGTGCAAGCACGAATTTGTATTCGATGGTCTTGCCGACAAGTCGACAGGTGTTACTACACTCGACATAGCCAAGCGTCTGCTCGACTACGGCTATCATGCTCCCACAATCTACTTCCCGCTGCTGTTCCATCAGAGCATAATGATTGAACCTACAGAGACAGAGAGCAAGGAGACACTCGACGAGTTTATCGCAGTGATGAAGCTCGTTGCCAAAGAGGCTATCGAGAACCCCGACATTGTGAAGAGTGCTCCGCACACCACACCCGTGCGCCGCTTGGACGAAACGACTGCTGCACGTTTCCCGAAGGTAACATACAAGCAGATGAAGGGATAGTTTATCCATTACTCCATAAAAACTGCGCCGTAATTGCTGAATGCAAAACGGCGCAGTTTTTTGTATTTGCTTTTCAGTACCTATCCTCAGGCTTCGTGGGGTCGTTGATAATGTTCAGAGGGACAAACTCTAAATAATCAAAAGTCGTACTCAAATGCGCACTCTCTCCTATATATCTGAACCTTATCGTGTGTCTGCCGGGAGCAAAAAATTTTCTTGTAATTATTTTCCTCATACAATTCCTGTAGTCTCTTGCTGTATGTCCATCCCTATCGACAAACGAAACAGGCGCCTTCATCCAGCCAATATTGCGCATCTGTTTATCATTCTCAAATCCGTTATCAAGAGTATATTGGTCAGCCACATAACCGGTCTGCTCTACATTCAGACTCTCATGATCCTTATAATCAGTATAATTGTTTGGAAAAGGAAGACCTTCGACCTTGCCATCTATATACACTTGAACAGGATCCGGACGAATATTCCCTTTCCAAATTCCATAACCAGTTTTAATTAAGCCGACTCTCACTTCGTAAACACGAGAGGGAAGAGGGGGAAGAGTCAATTCAAAATCAAACAACCCGTAGCACCACAAGTAGTCGCCGAACAGTGTAAGCATAAGAATATTGTTCGGAACAATCACCATGCCCGATTTTATCGATAACTTTTCGCTGTAATCATCAGGTATCACACGCTCAGGGTTCATTGTACTTTCATTCGGGCGGTATCTGACACCGTTGCACTGCAGTTCGGGCATAAGACTGAGAACATCTATTCTTATACGTTCGTTCAGTATGTTGCCGTGCATCTCATCCTCGTTGTATATAAGTATCTTGTCTATCGGATGTACTATGCCGTTTGAGGCCATTTGGTCGAAGTGGGTATACTCTTTCCTCATTTTTATAAATTCGGTCAATGGGATCACGCGCACACTCAGATGGCGGTGCAGTTCTGTGTTGAACGGTGCTTCGCGCTTGTTGAAGTTTATATATGTGTCGCGTCCTTCGGGACGACTCAATGGCTTCATTGCCTTCATCATCGTGCCCTGCATAGTTTCGAAATAGTC
>SUXT01000122.1 GCA_015060835.1 Bacteroidales bacterium | reverse complement strand
TTACGTATAGTTGCCAAGGACTTTGTGCGTCATTATAGCGACCTATGGACTTCGGGTAAGGCCATGATGGTAAGCTACAACAAAGTAATTTGTGTACGGATGTATGAATATGTGCAGGAATATTGGCAGCAGGAAATTGCAGTTCTAGAAAAGAAAATAGCTCAATCTACTTACCAACAAGAAGTACAGGAACTGAACCGTAAATTGAAGTGGATGCAGGAAACGGAAATGGCGGTTGTAGTTTCTCAAGAACAGAACGAAATACAGACTTTCCAGAAATGGGGATTGGATATTGCTCCACATCGCCTAAAGATGGAGAAACGGGAGCTTGATAAAGAGTTCAAGGATAAGGACAACAAACTGAGGGTGGTGTTTGTGTGTGCCATGTGGCTCACTGGTTTCGATGTAAAAACACTTTCGTGCCTGTACATTGACAAGCCTATGAAAGCACATACGTTGATGCAAACCATTGCCCGTGCCAACCGTGTAGCGGAAGGAAAGATCAATGGACTTATCATTGACTATATAGGCATCGTGAAAGCACTTCGTCAGGCTTTGGCAGACTATACAGCCAATCCGGAAGGAGGGGAAGGAGGAAACGACCCTACCATAGATAAGCAAGAACTGATTAAGCATGTACACGAAGCAATAGTTGCAGCTACTACATTCTTGAAAGAACATGAATTTGAATTACAGAATCTGATAGAAGCGGATAATTTCTTTAAGTTGTTCTTGCTGAAAGAAGCTGCCAATGCTATGTGCGAAACGGCAGAGATAAGAAAGACTTATTGTACCTATGCCACTACCTTGTTGAAACTGTGGAAATACTTGAACCGTGAAGACATCACGGCAGAAATGAAGCAGCATAAAGATGCTATAGAAGCTATTTACAAGGAGTTGCAGAAGAAGCGGAAACATGCGGACATTACAGATTTGAGTGTAGCCATCAATGAGATAGTGAACGAACATATACAGATAGATGTTACCACGTTGAAAGATGATACAGCATCTCGCCGTTTCGACATCAGTGGCATTAACTTCGATTTGCTGAGGCGGGAGTTTGCAAGAAGCAGAGAAAGAAATCTGATTATGAAAGATATTCAGGAGTTGTTGCAGGAGCGCATCGCACAAATGTTGGCACAGAATCCTTCGCGCATCAACTTTTATGAGAAATATCAAAGCATCATCAACGAATATAATCAGGAACAAAACCGCGTGAACATCGAAAGGACTTTTGAGGAGTTGATGCAACTGTCACACCAACTCACGGAAGAAGAGAAACGCTATGTCCGCGAAGGATTTGAAAATGATGAGCAGCTTTCCATGTATGATGTGCTGATGAAGGACGATTTATCCAAAGAAGACATCAAGAAATTGAAAAAGGTAGCAGTGGATTTATTGGCTAAAATCAAGGACATGATGGAAAGCATGAGTAATCCTTTCGACAATCCGACTGCGAAGGCTACCATTATCATCGCCATTCGTGACACGCTTTGGAGTGAGTTGCCCGAAAGCTATTCTGATGAAAGTATCAATTATTACAAAGATGCAGTATATAATTTCGTTAGCCAAAGATATAGCATAATGGCTTCATAAAAGCCCAAATGGAACTACTGATTCTGCATCGGTGTAGTAATAATGGTTTACTTGTGTGTGGAAAACTAAGACGACAATACATTGGATTCTGTTTATAGAAAATAGTTGGAGTAATATCATGTCAAAAATTCCAGCTGACTTTATAAAAAATCAGGCTATGAAAGCAACTAAACTATATAAATATTTAGATGTAAATGGTGGGTTGGCAATGTTGTTAAACAGCAATCACAAAGGGGTTTGTGTTGGTTTGGATATGCCTTACAAGCCTAAAGATAAAAATAAGGAGATTGATTGGAAGGAGCTAAGAGTTTATCATAAAATAGGAGGTGAATGTTTTGATTCGGTTTATTTGGGTTTAAATATAGCAAAAGATGAACGAAACAAAATCATTGAAGTTGCCAAGAAACTTAATTCTACTATCAAAATATACTAAATGAAAGTAGAAGCTTATGATTTCAGGTTTTACCCTGAGCAATTGTATCTCTCTTGATTGTTTCCCCCTTTTTTACTATGTTTGTATTATGAAACATCCCGAAAATGATGCCTCGTTCAAGGGGCTTAAGGTAAATGATGGTGTGGAGCAGCCTGCTTCCATAAATCCTTATCTCTCTTCGATGCGTTTGAAACGTGCGAAGAGACTGAGTGTCGACGATTATGTCGAGGGTATTTTGCGTGGCGATGTAAATATTCTGAGCCGTGCAGTTACGCTTGTGGAGAGTCGTCGCAGTGAGGATGTTGTGCTTGCGCGTGAGGTGGTGGAGCGTTGTCTGCCCTATTCGGGACGCTCGTTGCGCATAGGAATTACAGGTGTTCCGGGTGCCGGCAAGAGTACATCTATAGATGCTTTCGGCATGCATTTGCTCAATACTAAGGGTGGCAGGCTTGCGGTGCTTGCAGTGGATCCGAGCAGTGAACGCAGCAAGGGCAGTATTCTTGGTGACAAAACACGCATGGAGAGGCTGTCGCAACACCCTGATGCCTTTATCCGTCCCAGTGCTTCGGCGGGTTCGCTCGGAGGTGTGGCACGCAAGACGCGCGAGACGATAATCCTTTGCGAGGCCGCAGGATACGATACTGTTTTTGTGGAGACAGTGGGGGTGGGGCAGAGCGAGACTGCTGTATATTCTATGGTCGATTTTTTTCTGCTCATACAGATTGCCGGTGCAGGTGATGAACTGCAGGGCATCAAGCGCGGTATAATGGAGATGGCCGACGGCATTGTGATAAACAAGGCCGATGGCGATAATATTGCCGAGGCACAGAGGGCAGCCGTACACTATCGCAATGCGTTGCAGCTTTTTCCGATGCCTGAAAGCGGGCGCCGTCCCGAGGTGCTTACATATTCCGGGTTCTACGATATTGGCATTGGCGGGGTGTGGAGTATGATATATGACTATGTGGCTCATGTTAAATCCAACGGTGTGTTTGAGGAGAGACGCAACCGTCAGTCAAAGTATTGGATGTATGAGAGTCTGAATGAGCAACTTTATTCCTTGTTTAACAATACTCCGGGGATGGAGGAACTTATAAAAGAGTGCGAAGCCGGGCTTGCTGATAATAAAATCACATCATTCGCCGCATCGAACAGGCTGATGGAATATTTTAAGAACCATTTGTCGTGATTTGTATTGCAGACATTTCGGAATATATAACCGCTGTGAAATGCGGTTTTACGGAAAATTGCTGTATATTTGCATGGTGATTACAAAGCAATCGCTATGCAAATATAATTTACAGATTACATTATTATGAAATATATCAAACTTTGTTCGGCTTTACTACTGCTGTTGCTCATATTCTGTGCGCCTGCTTTCGGTGCTAAAAAGAAGAAACCTTGTAGTGTGTATGTGATGGGCGTATCTTATTGCTTCACCGATTCTACGGTCTATTTTACTGAGATTCAGCAGATGGACAGCATTGTCTTTGGCGAGGGTGGCCATGATTTTCTGCCTGCGAGACAGCATTATTCCTATGAACTTTCCGACTATATGGCCGAGAAGGAGGGAATGCCTGCACGCACTTCTGCTTTGCTTTATTCGAAGAAACTGTCGAAGTTGCAAAAAAAGGAGGCTAAGCTGAAGAAGACTTTGCTGAAGAAGAATATGAATGTTCTCTACCTTGGAAATAAATTCTCTTTCACACGACCTTGATTCAACTGTAGGAATGAAATTTCTGAAGTACTTTTTTTTACTGCCGCTTGCTTTGTCAGTGGCCACTCTTTTTATGGGGTGCAAGAGCGATGAGGCGGATGGTGACGACAGCAATGATATTGTCGTCGATCTCCTTGAGCCGGGCGATACTGCTGCACGTACTGTGCTCGTGTATATGATGGCGGAAAATAATCTCAGCTATTTTGCGGATCTCGATCTTGCCGAAATGAACCGTTCGGCTGCAACTGTACCCGACAGTTGTTATATGCTTGCTTTTGTGGATGCATTGTCCAATCCTTACATCTGCCGTTTCTACCGCAATGCAAAGGGCTTTGCAACGTGTGATACGGTTTACAGTTTCGACGAGGATTTTAATTCTACTGATACTCTCCATTTCAACCGTGTGCTTGATTGGGTTGCTTCTGAATACCCATCGAAAAACTTCGGGCTTGTAATGTGGTCGCATGGTAGCGGCTGGACACGCAAACTTAGTTATTCAAGAAGCATCGGTGCCGACAATGGGATGAACAGTGAGTCCGGTATTTCTTATAAAAGTATGGAGATGGAGGAACTTGCCGGTTCGCTTGGCAGGTTGCCGGCAAAGATGGATTATATCCTTTTTGATGCCTGTTTCATGCAGTCGGCAGAGGTTGTATATGAGCTTCGTAATTCAGCCGAATGGTTGATAGGTTCGGCTGCGGAGATTCCTGCCAACGGCGCACCGTATGACAGGATAATTACTGAACTTTTCTCTTTCCCCTTCAATCCTGATGCACTTATACAAAAATACAGCAAAGGCTATTCTTCTTATTTAGGTGTGCTGTTGTCGGCTGTAAAATGTTCGGCTATAGATGGGCTTGCAGATGCCACTGCTGCTTTTGTGCCGGCATATTTTTCGAGCGATAGTGTGGTTGACTATTCCGATGTTTTTTCCTATTTGTCGGGAGGATGTTTTTGGGGGTATAATCTTTACCCTGAATATTTGGACATGAATGCAGTTATGTTGCATAGGCTTCCTGACAATGCTTACCATGATTGGAGGAGTGCACTTGACGAGGCTGTGCCATATAAGGTTGCTTCGAGCAAATGGTTGTCGGGTATAAGAGAGTGCAATTATGCGGTAAACGACTCAGTGTACAGCGGATTGTCAATGTTTGTTCCGCGTGTTGATACAAAATATGCGCGTCTTAATGCTGATTTCAAGACAACCGGATGGTATAATGCTACCGGGTGGAGCAGTGCCGGATGGTAGTATTTTTTGATTGAGAGAATCTGAATTTTGCAGGAGCGTTGCTCCTGTATTTCTAATTTATAGAACTCCTTTATATACTATGAACGATTTATTGAAGATGCTTGACAGTTCGCCTGTGAACTTTCTTGCTGTGAATTATGCCGAGCAACTGCTCGCAGACAACGGATTCTGTAAGGTGGAACTTGGCAGTATGCCTGTGCTTGAGCCGGGAAAAGGCTATTATATCACAAAGAACGGTACGGCTCTTTTTGCTTTCAGAATGGGTACGGGCGATGTTACCGATGGCTTCAAACTTATCTGTGCACACACAGATTCACCGGGGTTCAGAATAAAGCCCTCGCCTGAAATGTTCTCCGAAGGGGGAATGGTGCGCTTGAATACTGAGGTTTATGGCGGCCCTATTCTCTATACTTGGTTCGACCGTCCTTTGTCGATTGCGGGACGTGTGCTGCTTCGCAGTGATAATCCTTTGCGTCCTGTGGCGCGTCTGTTGCATGTGAAGCGTCCGTTGTTGCTTATTCCTCATATTGCTATTCATTTCAACAGAGAGGTGAACGATGGTAATCCTTTGAACCGTCAACGTGATATGATGCCTGTGTTGGGGTTCATCAACAACCATTTCGAGAGGGGGAATCTTTTGCTCGGTATTATTGCTGAAGAGTTGGGTGTTGCTGTGGGTGATATTCTCGATTTCGACCTGTCGCTTTATGATGCTACCCCTGCGGCTCTATGCGGACTGAATAATGAGTTTGTATCATGTGGCAGGCAGGATGACCTGCTGATGGCTTTTGCGGGATTGAAGGCTCTGATTGGCAGCGGTGCTTCGCGTATGACGCAGGTGCTTGCTCTTTTCGATAATGAGGAGACGGGTAATGTAACCAAGCAGGGCTCTGCTTCTCCCGTGTTGCGCAGTTTGCTTGATACAATTATACTGAAGTGCGGCGGTGCTGCGGGCGATCTTTATGCTGCTGTGGAAAATTCGTTCATGATTTCCGCAGATATGGCTCATGCCTTGCATCCTAACTATCCTGAGAAGCACGATCCGACGAACCATCCTGTGATGGGTGGCGGTCCTGTAATCAAGTTCAATGCCAACCAGAAGTATGTTACGGATGGCGATTCTGCTGCTGTCTTTGCCGAGATTTGCCGCAGGGCAGGTGTTCCATTCCAGTATTTTGTGAACCGCTCCGACATGGTGGGCGGTGGTACACTTGGCAATACTTTGACTACACAGCTCCCGATGAGAGGTGTGGATATGGGTAATCCTATGTGGGGTATGCACTCTATAAGAGAGACTTCGGCTGTGGTTGATACGTTGTATACTGTCAAGGCGTTTACCGAGTTCTATAATGTGTAGGCTCTTTTGGTGGTAATTGAAATATTATATGGATACCCTCTTCTGAAGTATTTCAGTTGAGGGTTTTCTTTTGGGGTGTTCTTCGTTGTGATATACAAAAAAATAATGATTATGCGATATTATACCTAAAAAGTACACCCCCATCCTTCAATGGATAAAAAACTATTCTAAAAAGTTCCTGCCCTTAAAGGGGACATTGCGTA
>SUXT01000121.1 GCA_015060835.1 Bacteroidales bacterium | reverse complement strand
GCTTTCGTCGTCGCAAACATTGCTTATTACGCAATGTCCCCTTTAAGGGCAGGAACTTTTTAGAATAGTTTTTTATCCATTGAAGGATGGGGTTGTACTTTTTAGGTATAATATCGCATAATCATTATATTTTATCACATATTATTCATCTATCCACACTCCTTACATTTCGCATCATGTGTGCACATATTGCACAAAATGGGCACGAAAAATACGAATCCTGCAAAATTGCTTCGAAATACTTTTTTTCATTACTTCCTTTGCCGACAGAAAAAGCAACGAGAATATGAAAAGAACAGTAATAACAGTAATTATCCTTATGTGGGCAGGCATCATGCTTCGCGCCGAAGAGGGTATCGTTTCTGCTCCGATGACTTTGCAGGAGTGCCTTGTGTATGCCCGCGACCATTCGTCGGTTAATTTGCAGAACCGTTACAGCTACGAGCAGCAGCGCATAGCCCTTCAGAACAGCGCCATGCAGTTTCTGCCCTACATCAGTGCATCGGCAAATGCCAATCTAAGTTTTGGTCGTGGCATCGACCCTGAGACAAACACCTATGGAACCAAGCAGAATCTGGGAACGAGCTTCGGCCTTTCAATGTCATTGCCCCTTTTCGACGGCCTTGTCAATATAAACAACTACAAGATGAACAAAAGCTACGTGCGGACATCGCAGACAACCGCGCAGATGCGTGCCGACGAGGTGTCGCTCGCAGTCATCAGGGCATTCTACAATGTAGTATATTGCGAAGAACTTGTCCGTCAGGTCGGGCTGTCGTTGGAGGTGGCACAGGAAAATCTGCGGCAGACACGCCGACAGGAACAGATGGGGTTGAAGTCGCGTGCCGATGTCGATGAAATGTATGCCACAGTCGCCGACAACGAATATCAGCTTGTCAATCAGCAGAATCTGCTGGATATTGCCCGCCTCGATCTCAAGGCTGCAATGTCGTGGCCTGTGGAGCGCGAAATTGAGATTGATGGCCGTCTGCAAAGTGTCAGCGAAGAAAACACATACAGTTGTGAAATTGATCTTATGGAACTCCCCGCTGCGAAGATAGCCGGCGAAAAACTGCATCAACGCAAATTGGCCGTACGCATTGCCCGCGGCAATTTTATTCCGGGAATTTCCCTCTCGGCAGGAATGTCGACGTCGTATTACAAGACACTGAACATGCACTACGATGCAGCGCCTTTCCACCGTCAGTTCAAGGACAACATCGGAAAGTCCATAAGCACCGGAATTTCCATACCTCTCTTCGGACGGCTGAGCAAGTACAATAGTTTGAAAAACAGTAAACTATCCTATAAAATAGAACAGGCTGCATACGACGAGACTATGCGCAACCTCACTACGGAAATGATGAAACTGGTGATGAACCTCGAAGGCGCGCGCAAAGAGTATCTCTCCTCCATCAGCCGACTGACGGCAGTAGAGAGCGCCCATGCTGCCAACCAACGTAAATACGAACTTGGTAAAATATCGGCTCTTGAACTATCTACAAGTTCATCGCGTCTGGCACAGGCACGCGCCACACTCACCGGCAAGCAGATACAGTTGCTAATACAGAAAATGCAATACGATTATTACAATGGTAAACCTTATATAAAATAACTATGGACAAGATAATAGAACAGAAAAAAGGATTGAAGAAGAGACATATTCCTTTCATCATCGGCGGAGCGCTGTTGGTGTTGCTCTTCGGCTGGATGCTCTTTGGCGACCACAGCAGCAAGATGCGCATAGACACAAAGAACATAATCATCAGCAAGGTAGCGCAGGGCAGTTTCAACGACTACATCCGCATAAACGGACAGGTGCAACCTGCTACAGTGGTACACGTGTCGGCACTCGAAAGCGGCATTGTCGATTACAAGCCGGTGAAGGAGGGAGCTATGGTGAAGCGCGGCGATGTCATCCTCGTACTCCGTAACCCCAATCTCGCACAGGAGACACTCAACAGCGAGTCGCAGCTTGCCGAACGACAGAATATGTTGCGCGATACGGAGATTAACATGGAGAAGGATAAACTATCCATGCAACAGTCGAAACTGAGCGCAATAACCGATGCCAACCGCACCCGTCGCGCCTACGAACAGATAAAGACCCTATACGACGAAGGGCTATCCTCGCGCGAGGAGTATTTGCGTGCCAAAGAGGACTACGAACTTGCACAGAACCAGCTTGACCTGCTCATAGAGCGTCTGCATCAGGATTCGCTCTATCGCAGTGTGCAGCTTGCCAAGATGCAGGAGAGCCTGAATAATATGCAGGAGAATCTGACACTTGTGCGTCAGCGTGCCGACAATCTGAAGGTAAAGGCCACATACGACGGGCAGTTGGGCAGTTTTTCTGCCGAACTTGGGCAGAATATCGGTGCCGGAACATTGATAGGACAGATAAACGTGCTCGGCGAGTATAAGATAACCGTCAACATCGACGAGCGTTACATCGATCGCATAACAGCAGGGCTTCCGGGCACATTCGAGCGTCAAGGTGTGGAGTATGCGGTGGCAGTAAGCACAGTCTATCCCGAGGTGCGCAACGGACAGTTCCGTGCCGATCTTACCTTCAGCGACGAGGTACCCGAAAATATCCGCGTGGGACAGACATACTACATCAACCTTGAACTTGGCGAGCCTACTCCTGCGATGCTTATCCCGCGCGGAAGTTTCTTCGGCGTTACCGGTGGAAAATGGCTTTTCGTGGTGTCGCCCGACGGCAGCGAGGCTGTGCGTCGCGAAATAAGGATAGGCCGTCAGAATCCGCAATATTATGAGGTGCTCGAAGGCTTGTCGCCCGGCGAAAATGTTGTAATTTCGGGCTACGATAGTTTCGGCGATTCAGAGAAACTAATGTTGAAATAGATACATAAATAAGTAATAAATTAAAACAGATACGATTATGAAACTAAGTACAGAAAATTTGGAAAAGGTGTTCCGTACGGAACTTGTGGAAACAGTTGTACTCAACGGTGTTTCGATAAATGTGAACGATGGCGAATTTGTGGCAATCATGGGCCCTTCGGGCTGCGGAAAATCCACACTGCTCAATATTTTGGGATTGCTCGACAACCCTTCGGCCGGCAGCTACAAGATTGACGACGTGGAGGTCGGCGCCCTCAAAGAGAGGGAGCGCACAGCCTACCGTCGTGGAAAGATAGGCTTCGTGTTCCAGTCGTTCAATCTCATCGAGGAAATGACGGTCGAGGAGAATATAGCCCTGCCGCTCACCTATCTCAAATATACCTCTTCGGAGCGCAAGAAGATGGTCGAAGAGGTTATGCTCAGCCTGAACATTGCCCATCGTGCAAAGCATTTCCCCAACCAGTTGTCGGGTGGTCAGCAGCAGCGTGTGGCAATTGCCCGTGCTGTGGTAACGAAGCCCGGCCTTATCCTTGCCGACGAGCCTACGGGTAACCTCGACTCGAAGAACGGTAGCGATGTGATGGCTATCCTCTCCGAACTGAACCGACAGGGCACTACCATTGTGATGGTTACCCACTCCAAGAGGGATGCTAAATTTGCCAACCGTGTGATTAATCTCTTCGACGGTCTTGTGGTGGATACACTTGAGGACCGCATGTAGTATGAATATTCCTCCTCTTAAAGAGGACATTGCGTAATAAGCAATGTTTGCGACGACGAAAGCTTTAGCTTTCCAAAGGAGTGCCGAGCTTGCGAGGTCATTCAAAAACAAGTTTTTGAAGACGGAGGAGTTCTAAAGCATATTCATTGTTGCAGATGTTAGAACTCTCCTCCTACGAGGCTTCCTTAAATATTTTTTATCGTAAACAATCATACAATGATACGTAATTTTATAAATACACTCAGACGCTACAAACTCTCCTCGGCATTGAATATAGTTGGGCTTGCCATAGCGATAGCTGCATCGTATATCCTGTTTGTGCAATCGACCTACGAACTTGGCTACAACAAGAATATAAAAGATGCCGACCGCCTTTTCCGCATGGAGCAGAACTTTTGCGTCGTAGGCAGCGATTACTCGGCACACTGGAACGCTCCGCTTGCACGAGTGCTGCTTGATGGCAATCCCGCAGTCGAGGCCTATCACTTCGGGTATATTCATGGCTCACTTGTCGACCACTGCTTTGAAAAGACACCCGAAGCGCCATCGCTGAAACTCATCGGACTGGAATTTACAATGGAGGCTTTCAATGCGCTCGGCTTCGAACTTGTCGAGGGCGATTTTGAACCTGTGAGCAAGCGCATGGCCATTGCTTTCAGCCGTCTGACAGCCGAAAAATATGACATAAAGGTTGGCGACCACGTTTCGTGGGGCGGCACATATAATCCTTCTGCAGCGATGCCTGTTGCTGCCATCTTCGAGGATTTTCCCGAAAATTGCGACCTTGCTGGGTTACAGGCAGCCTACGGCGACTATTGGGACAAAATATCGAACAACGACGGAAGCAATTGGAACAATCCCTGTTATGTGAAATTGAACAGCGCCGACGATGTTGAGGCCTTCTACGACTTTGTATGGCAACGCTTCATGGAGGATGAAGGCTCCAAAGAGCAGTTGGAACAGTGGGGTATCACACGCGAGACTCTTTACAAGAAATTGCGCCTTACACCCTTCACCGAGACATATTTTGCATCGGGCGTATCGGATGGCGACCTTGCAACCGGCAACAGCATTGCCGTATATACAATGCTGACGATGGCAATCTTGGTGCTGCTGCTTGCCTTCATCAACTTCTTCAATTTCTATGTTGCGCTCATCCCCAAGCGCATACGCAGCATAAATACACAGAAAATTATGGGTGCATACACCGCTACGCTACGCACAGGCATTCTGCTTGAGTCGCTTCTCATGTGCATGATAGCTGTGGCTGTGGCAGTTCTGTTGGTGCGTGTCGCATCGTTGAGTGGCATTGCGCAGTTGCTCTCTACCACCCTCGACTTTGGCAATCATAGGGCGCTTGCGGCAGGTATGCTGTGTGCTGTGCTGCTGTTGGCTGTGCTCACTGCACTTTACCCAGCCTACTATCTTACATCATTCTCGCCGGCATTTGTGTTGAAGGGCAGTTTCGGTGCAAGCGCTTCGGGCAGGCTGCTGCGCAACACTCTCATAGGAGTGCAGTTTGTGGTGGCATTTATCTTCATCATCGTCGCATCGTTCATCTATTTGCAGTACCGCTTCATGCAGACGTATGACATGGGATTCGAAAAGGAGAATGTAATCGCCTTCAATCTTGGACGGGTAAGCTACAACCATACGCTGGCAGACAAGCGCGAGACGGTGCGTTCGGCATTCATGAGCAACCCCGATATTCTGGATGTTACTTTCGGTTACGAGGATATTGTGCGGGTCGGTGGAATGTCGTGGGGACGCAATTTCAGAGATAAAGAGAATATTCAGTTCAAGGTCTACCCTGTGCACTACAATTTCCTTAAGACAATGGGTATCGACATTGTAGAGGGTCGCGACTTCACTGCCGACGATGCCCGCAGCGGCAACCGCTATATTTTCAACAAGGCGGCGAAAGAGAAGTATGGACTCAGCGTAGGCGAGATTGTGCCCGGAACGCACGATGGCGAGGCATCTGAGGTGGTAGGCATCTGCGAGGACTTCAATTTCCGTCCTCTCTACTACCCGATAGAGCCGTATGCCTTCTACATATTCCCTCCGCACGACGAATGGCAGGGTTGCAGCTATCTTTACATAAAGACACGCCCCGGAAGTTCGTTTGCCGAAGTGTCGCAGTTTATCAAAGATGAGACGATGAAACTGAATCCACAATTGCAGACACTTGCTGCGGAGCCTATGCTATTCGAACAGCAGTTGACAAAGGCCTTCTACGAAGAGGAATATAATCAGTTTGTGGTAATTTCGCTCTTCTCGCTGCTCTCTATTGTGATTGCTCTGCTTGGTGTGTTCGGCCTTGTATTCTTCGAAACCGAGTATCGCCGCAGCGAGATTGCCATCCGTCGCGTGAACGGTGCATTGGTAAGTGATATTCTGATGCTCTTCAGTGGTCTTTTTGTCAAGATGCTTGTGGCCTGCTTTGCCATTGCTGTGCCCATAGCCACATATTTCATGACAACGTGGTTGCAGGAATTTGCCTACAAGGCTCCGCTCCATCTGTGGGTGTATGTCGTAGCCTTCATTGTGGTTGCACTGTTGGTTGTGGCAGTGGTGGTAACAAGTTCGTGGCGTGTCGTTACCCAGAATCCTGTGGAGGTTATCAATAAGATACAGTAAGAACCTTTTTCCAATAAAATTCAAACAGTTTAATAAACAACTTCTAAATATTATAGAACAATGAAAAAGATTATTATAACTATGGTCTTAATGTGCGGCATTCAGGATTGCAATTGTAACTGCGTGACAACTGCATCACCAACAGAACCTACAGGAGCAACTAATGCTTCTTGTCAGCCTATGACTGGCATTGGTTTGTTCACTTTCTAACTTAAAAACAATGAATCTATTATTTATGAGGTCTATTATTCTGTGTATTTGTGTATTCTGCATAACTACTGCTTATGCAGATGATGTTGATAGTCTATCATTATGGGGATGGCCTCGTGATGCGTTTACTATGCAG